>ONFH01000327.1 GCA_900317015.1 uncultured Erysipelotrichaceae bacterium
CAGATTTGACGCTCCGGCTTAACTTATTATTAAATGTCTTCTAATAGTAAATATTGTAAAAACATTCAAATTAACTTAATGACATTGCCATAGCAGGGGCAACGAATAAAAGCAATAAGCTTATGAAGGCTGCTGCAGCCACATCAAAGAGATAAGCATCACGCATACTGCGACGAATACGCTTTGGCAAATGAGCACCAGTATTTTGTGAAATAAAGGTTGCAATAGACTGACTCATTGATGAGAATGGCATATTGACAAACATGAAGAGCTTTCTCGCGGCGGTATGTCCGGCAATGATGGCATTGCCTAAATCATTGATACCTGATTGCAGGATAACGGATCCGGAATTGACAATCGTCATCTGCATGGCCATTGCATAACCCTGTCCTAAGAGTTCTTTATAAAGAGAGGCTTCAAATTTGTAATGAGCTCTAGAAGGAACCAGTATTTTTGTATTTTTCAAGATATAGATAATACAAAGAATGACAGAGATACCTTGGGCAATAACTGTTGCAACGGCTGCACCTGCGACGCCCATTGAAAACTGTGTGATCAGTAAGATGTCTAAGCCAATATTTAAGATAGATGAGAAGATCAAAAAGACTAAAGGCATCACGGAATCACCGATGGATCTTAAAAGACCAGCAGCTAAGTTATAAGCAAACATAATAAAAAGAAATAAGATGATCCAAATGATGTAGCTATAGGCTTCATTAAAGACACTTGTTGGGACATTGATGGCATGCATCAGTGGCTTGATGCCAAGATAAGCTAATAGCGTAATCAGGATAGAAGATATGATCCCGATGACAATTGAACCAGCTACCGATCTTTTTAGTAATATTTCATCACGAGAACCAAAAGCTCTTGCGGTGACAATGGCTAAGCCATTGCCTAAGCCTAAGGCAAAACCGTTAAGTAAGTCAAAGACAGAGTTGACACTGCCAATGGCTGCAAGGGAATGGGCCCCTAAGAATTTCCCTACAATAAAGGTATCCATCGTATTATAGAACTGCTGAAAGATACTAGAGATAAAGATTGGAATTGCAAAGATCAGAATGTTTCTGAAAATGGGTCCATGAATCATATCAATCTGTGTATTCTTAAATATAGATTTACTATTCATAAAATGAATCTCCCTTCGTATTGTCCTATTTTAATATACTTTTTTCATGGAGGTAGTGATTTTTCTCAATTAGAAAGTATAAATCCTTTATAATATGTGTGAAGTAAACGATTACACTTGATGAAATCTTAGAAAAAACATGTATAATAGGAAAAAGAAATGAGGTAGATAAAGAAATGGCAGATAGAAAAATTCCTATTACAGGACATACGGAATTAATTACATTATTAGCAACTCCAATTAGACATTCCATGTCTCCTGCAATTCATAACGCTGCTTTTGAAAAGCTGGGAATGGATAAAGTTTATTTAGTTTTTGAAGTCGGCCAGGAAGGCTTAGAAGATGCCGTAAAAGGCTTACGAGCAATGCAGGTAAGAGGCTGGAATGTTTCTATGCCTAATAAGACTGCTATTATTCCTTACTTAGACAAGGTTTCTAAAGTTACTGAATTATGTGGAGCGGTCAATACTGTTGTCAATGACAATGGTGTTTTAACAGGTACATCTACTGATGGTACTGGATGGGTTCATGCCATTGAAGAAAATGGTGTTGATACGATCAAAGGAAAGAGAGTTGTCTTAATAGGTGCTGGTGGAGCCGCTATTGCAATTTTAGCACAGGCTGCTTTAGATGGTGCAAGTGAGATTGCCGTCTTCAATAAGAAGGATGCCTTCTGGCATCGTGCACAGGAAAAGGTTGATCTTATCAATAGAGAAACAGATTGCAAAGTCACTCTTCATGATATTGATGATCGTGAAGATTTAAAGAAGACTTTAGATCAGGCCGACATTCTTACAAATGCAACAAGCGTTGGTATGAAACCACATGAAGATACATGCTTAGTAGAGGAAGATGAACTTCATGAAGGTTTAGTCGTTATGGATTGTGTTTATAATCCTAAAGATACATTACTCTTACAAAGAGCAAAGAAAAAAGGCTGTAAGACTGTCAGTGGTGTGTATATGATGCTTTATCAGGGTGCTGCATCATTTAAACTTTGGACTGGCGTTGATATGCCACTTGATTATGTACGTGAAAAAATAGGAATTTAATAACAAAATGTGGGAGGAATTTACGAAATGAAAATTATGTTGTGCTGTGCAGCTGGGATGTCGACAAGTTTACTTGTCACAAAAATGGAAAAGGCTGCTAAGGAACGAGGCGTAGAAGTAGAGATTGAGGCAAATCCTGTTTCTGAAGCAGAGCAGCATTTAGATGTGGATGTGATTTTACTAAGTCCACAGATCAGATATGCCGAAAAGGCTACTAAGAAATTAGTGGAAGACAAGATTCCTGTCATCAATATTGATTTACGTTCTTATGGACGTATGGATGGGGCTAAGGTCTTAGATGATGCATTAAAGGCTTTCGAAGAATTTCAAAAATAGTGTAGAGAGGGTTCAATTCTAATTGAAATGAACCCTGTTTTTTTGTCTGCTTTTAAGAAATAACAGATCATTGAAATAAGTGAAAATATGTGATTAAGGAGTAAATTTAGGAGAATTTATCGATAAAAAGTGAAAATTTAAACGAACCTTAAAAATCACATGAAAATATATAAAATTATAAAATATCTCTTTGTGTGACCTTTTGAAAAATGCTAAGATAAAGGTGCAGAAAGGGTGAGCGATATGCGACATAATCTAAACCTTAACATTAGTAAAATCGTTTTAGCGATTGTGACATGTTTTGCGATAGTAGTGGGTTCTGTAGATTTAGGGAACTATGATGCAG
This sequence comes from uncultured Erysipelotrichaceae bacterium, assembly GCA_900317015.1. Lineage (GTDB taxonomy): Bacteria > Bacillota_I > Bacilli_A > Erysipelotrichales > Coprobacillaceae > Intestinibaculum. The sequence goes on from ONFH01000327.1 coordinate 2,864, forward strand.
AAGCAAAAGTCACATATATCAAATCACTAAAAATAGCAAAAGGAAATTCTTATACGTTATCAATAAAGGGAAAAAAGGGAAGAATCAAATGGTCGACAAGTAAAAAGTCGATCGCCACTGTTAATTCAAAAGGAAGGGTCACTGCTAGAAAGAAAGGGAAATGTACAGTCTCAGGAAAGATTGCTGGTAAGACTTATAAGACTAGTGTGAGTGTTTATAGCAGCTCAGGTTCAGTCAAGTTAACTAATACGGCTACTGGTAGTGGTGGTAGTACAAGGATCAGTGGCAGCATGAGTTCAACATTATCAAAAGTAGGCACTGCTATTGCCAACCGATATACAACCATTAATGTGACCGTTGATTCAGCTGTCACAGCTTATTCTTATACATCAAAATTATTTTCAGCAACAGCTGGTTATGTGAATGACTATGATTATTTAAGTATGTCTAGCTATTCTTATTCCGCTGTTTCTAATAGCTCAAGTACGCAAATTAGATATACGATTAACTATCGTATTACCTCATCCTATAATAAGAAGCTTTTAGCAAAAGCAAAATCAGTTGCAAAAACATTTACCGGATCAACATCTACGAAGATTAAGAAAATCCATAATTATATTGTCAAGAATACCGATTATGTGAATGGTGGTTATACTGCCTATAATGCCTTGGTTGATCATGGGGCAGTCTGTGAAGGTTATGCTTTAGAATTCTATCTCTTATGTAAGTATGCAGGCATTAGCTGCCACGTTGTTACTGGGACAGCTTATGGTTCTAATGGTGAAGGTAACCATGCATGGAATGTCGTTAAGAATGGTTCTAAATGGTATAACATGGATGTTACTTGGGATGATACCACAGCTTCAACAGCTTATTATATGAAGTCTAATAGTAAGTTCTCTAAGCATTATGCAGATTCAAGATCACAAAGCTTCCTAAGTGGTCTAAATAGAGCATAGTATAATAAAAATCAGTGACTCATTTGTAGAGCCACTGATTTTTACTTACTTGCAACAATTAGGAATCAAATAGAAGAAGATTGAGTAACAACTAAATATAACAGTAAAACCAATAGTAATTACAGGTATCACTTTATTAATGAGATGAGACTTGTTTTCTAACTTTATAATAAATCCATCTAAACCATAGGTACTAAAGATCATCAGTGGAACAAGGGCCGACATAAGATAACGTCCTTGAGCCTGATAATCAGTAAAGTAAGAATAGTACATTGATAAGACTAATGGAATGATCATACATATTATTAAGCA
>ONFH01000324.1 GCA_900317015.1 uncultured Erysipelotrichaceae bacterium
CGGCTTTCATTTGGGCTTATGATGCCTTAGCAGAAGATTTAAGCAAAGCAATCAGTCATGATTTTATCGCCTATATCCGTTTCTGGAATATGGAATCTCTCTTTGGCAAAATCACAAATGAGATCAGACATCAGATCCAGGAAATCGATGTCGAACTGTATGAACAAACATTCAAGAAATAAAACACTAAGGGGACGACCCTTAGTGTTTTGTTAGGAGGGCATATGAAAGATATCAGAGAAGTCTTTAGAGAACATCAAAATGAAGAGCAGGCAGCGAAGATGGCTCGCTATATGCGTGACCAGTTTCCTTTTTATGGTCTGCCTTCACCACTAAGAAAAGAACTTGAAAAACCATATATCAAGGAGGCCAAAGCATATTTTTCATGGGAAAAGATGGATGCAATCTATGCCGATGAACATCGAGAATGTCAGTATTTTGTCATAGATGTGTTAAAAAGCATGAAGAAGAAGCTGACCTATGAGGAGATCGAACATATCAAAGCGTTGATTCTTGATCGTTCATGGTGGGACGTTAATGATGAGCTCGCCAAAGTCATCGGCACGATCGGTTTGAAGGATGAAAGAGTGAGTCATTTGATGCTAGAATGGTCGTGTAATGAGAATTTGTGGCTGCGACGTGTCAGCATTCTCCATCAATTGTCTTTTAAAGAGAAGACAAATACGAATCTTTTGGAGTCGATCCTTTGTGCCAATGTCGGATCGAAGGAATTTTTTATCAATAAAGCCCTTGGCTGGGCTCTGCGTGATTATTCGAAAACAGATCCACAGTTTGTGCGTGAGATTTTAAAGCGTTATGAGCTGGCGCCCTTAACGGTGAAGGAGGCTTCGAAGTATTTGCGATAATTTTCTCTTTTCTTAAAGAATATTCTTAATTACAATAGAATCATATAGAAAGGGATGGGGTCTATGATCATTAGAATGCCAAAACAAAATGAAGTTCAGAAGTTAGCCTTTATTGAGGCGGAATGCTTTCCAGTGGCAGAAGCTGCCAATTATGCGACGTTAAGAAAACGTTATCGTGTCTTTCCGGAAAATTTCCTTGTCTCCGAAGTCGATGGAAAGATCGTTGGTTTTATCAACGGGAATACTGGAAATTCGACGATCCTAGTCGATGCCTATTATGAAGATGAACATCTCCATGATCCCCATGGCGCTTATATGTCTGTCTTTGGTTTAAGCGTGGAACCGGAATACCAGCATCAGGGCATTGCCCATGCGCTCATGAATGCCTATATCGACTTAGCGAAGAGCCGAGGCAAGAAAGGCATTATTCTAACATGCAAAGATCGGCTCATTTCCTTTTATGAAAGCTTTGGCTATAAATGTCTAGGAACAAGTGACTCCACGCATGGTGGGGCCATCTGGAATGATATGATCTTGGAGTTTTCTTATGTGCAATAGTTATTTGATCGATCATCAGATGCTCCTGTCACTTTCCAAATATGCCCGTGATCATGTTGAATCAAGCACGAGAATCGTGAAACCTGGAGATCTCGCCCCGGTGATCCTTTTTGATGAGTCCTTTTATATCACAAGTAAAAAATGGGGCCTGCCAAGCGTCAATGGTGTGCATATCAATGCACGAAGTGAATCAGTCCTACAGAAGGTGACTTTTAAGGACCATATTAAGAAAAGACGATGCATTATTCCGGCTCGTCGCTTTTATGAATATGATCCCCATCATCAGCAGGTTGGGTTCAACTATCATAATGAGCGTCTCATCTATATGGCAGGATTTTATGATGAGGACGATCACTTTATCATTATGACGACCGCTGCTAATGCTTCAGTGTCACCGTTTCATGATCGGATGCCGCTGATCTTAGAAGCGAAGGACTTACGCTTCTATTTTGATGATGATTACTATGAACGATTATTGAAAAAGAAACAGCCGGACTTCGATAATGATGCTTTCTATCGTCAGCTGTCCCTTTTTGATGATGAGTAAAATTTAGAAAAGAAGGGAATGTTTTTTCTTCTTTAAAAGAAGTTGTGTTAGAATATTTTTAGCGAGGAAATGTGAATGGATGAATTTTTAAAAGAGGTTTATGTATCTATTTTTAGAAAATGGATCACCTACCAGACAAGTGAATACTATACGATTTCAGAAAGTGAGAACGAAGCTGAGGATGCTTTGATCTTAGATTCACCTTCAGCTGTTGGTAAGATCATCTTCCATGAAGAATGTGTCATCGAACTTTCTGTGACGAATAAGAAGACCGATGAGATCGAATATTATCTGCACTTTAGAATGCAGACATTAAAACATGCCGTCTGTCTGTTTCATGAAATGGTCGATGCCATTGAAACATACAATAAACAGAAAAGTGTCAGGATCTTATTATCATGTACGAGCGGTCTTACAACAGGCTTCTTTGCGGAAGAATTAAACAATGCCGCGAAATCAGCGGGGAAGGATTATCATTTTGATGCCGTTGCCTATGGGGAACTGACCCAAAACGGGACCGATTATGACATGATCTTATTAGCGCCACAGATCGGGTTTCAGGAAGCCCGTGTCGCAGCGGTCTTTGATCGTACACCGGTGGCCACGATCCCTTCACCGATTTTTGCCAAGTACGATACGAGCGCCTGCTTCGCATTTATTGAAGAACGTTTAGGGGTAGAAAAAGAGAAAGAGGATCCGATGTTAACGATGCCATTAAAGAAGGCGAGCACGTTTAGCGACATCGTCTTATCGATTGGGATCATTTATACCGCCCATCATGTGCATCTGCATTATCGTGTCTATGAAAAACAGGACATCCTCACTTATGGCGATGTCATTAAGCATCGACTCGCTTTAGTCGATCTCAATGATATTATCAATATGGCCTTAATGTCCTGCCCAAAGATCAGGATCGTCGCCATTGCAGCTCCGGGTGTGACAATGTCAGGGGTCTTAACATTGCCATCTAGAGATATTGATCATGTCGATGTCGTTGGCTATTTAAAGAACCTTCATCCAACCTTATCATTTGAATTAGATAATGATGTGAATGCCGTTGCCTGTGCTCTTTACGCGATCCAGAACAAGGTGCAGACTTTATCATTCTTGATGTTACCAAGAAACAGTGCCAGCGGTGGGATCGGCAGTTTAGTCAATGGGCATTTGATTCGTGGCTATCATCATATTGCCGGTGAAGTCAGCTATCTTCCGCTAGAAATGAGCGGGGATAAGAATGAACTGGCCGAAAGTGAACAAGGCAGCTTGGAGATCGTTTCAAAAACGTTAGTCTCATTAGTCAGTATCTTAGGACCTGAAGAGATCTTCTACTATGCTCCAAATGTTCCCGAAGTCGATGAAGTGCATGAGGCTATGAGCCAGCTGATTCCCGAAGAATATATTCCTCCGATCAATAAGATCGGTAATCTGAAAGAATATCTTCTCTTTGGGGAATTGATGATCGTCGTCATGAGAAGTCAACTACCCACGACTAAAGTCGCGGGCTTGAAAGAGTTTTGCGACTGAACCGTGACATCAGCAGTGATGTCAGTTGATTAGCCTTATCGTTATCCACAAATGACACAGGC
>ONFH01000318.1 GCA_900317015.1 uncultured Erysipelotrichaceae bacterium
GTCTTATATTCAGAATCAGTGAGGGGGCATTCATCCACGCCCATATCAGAGATATGGACGTGGTACTCTGCCCTTTTTAATAGATTCCGATCTTTTCTGCACAAGCATAGGCTTCTTTGTAACGATTCTTAATGACTTCCTGTAAATCAGAATCACTCGTATCGTTATAAGTCGCATCACTTAATAAACGCTGTGAGAAGAATCTGAGATGTGTCATAAAGCGGTAATAGTACACGCTCTTCTCATCAAAATCTCTCTTGAAATGATATTTAATAATATTGGTGATCTCCTGCATGATCTTTGTAATCGTGTAGATATCATCCATATTGCCCTCGTTGAGCTCGGCATTGACGATATGTAAGGAAATAAATCCTGCTTCATCAAGTGGCAGCTCAACGTCAAATCTTTCCTTGATGATCTCTAAGGCGTAGAGACCGATCTCATATTCTGATGCATAAAATCTCTGGACTTCTAGAAGGATCGCATTTTTAACAACGATGCCTTCCTTGAATCTTTTGATAGCTGCATAAATATGGTCTGTTAAATCAAGATAAATACGATCATCAAAGCTTTTTCCTAAGTCACTTTTTGCATATCCTAGGATATTCTGAGATAGTTCAAAATATTCATATGGGATCTCTGAAAATAATGACTTAAACATATCAAACACTTTTGTATCATTCAGAACAAAAGTCTTTTCAATCTTTGTTTCATCTAGTTCGTCACCAGCATGCTTAGCAAAGCAGATGCCTCTTCCCATGACGATCTTTTCACTATTACCATCACCAACGATGGCGACATTGTTATTTAAAGCTTTCTTTATTTTCATATGTCTATCTCCCCAAAATAAAAACCTATACACAAAAGAAAACGAATTACATATCCCTCAAATATATAGAGATTTCATTTTTACTTTTGTCTATAGGTTTAGCTCTTTCGATAACTATCTTCTTGACGGGTTTTACTATATCATGCCATTTTTCATAATGCAAGCACTTTTTAAGCGTTTTCACAAAAAACTTTCATTTTCGTCACTTTTTTCTGACGATCAGCTTAAACACAATATTATTCTCCCAAATATAGTATGATTTTGGGAGAATAAGGACATAGATTGGGAGAAAAGGGAGTATAAGTGTATGAGACAATTTAACTATTCTGATTTAGCAAATCAAACATGGGATCATGAATTTCTCGCTTATATTGCAAAAATTCACGAATATAAAGGAAAACAGGAATTACTTTTACATCAAAAACCGGTTATCCTTGACAGGCTTTTAAAAATCACAGAAATTCAAAGCACAGAAGCCTCTAACAGGATCGAAGGGATCACGACTACAAGTGTAAGATTCAAACAATTAATAAAAAATCAGACCACACCAAAAAATACCGATGAAGAAGAGATCCTCGGTTATAGAAATGTATTCAATTCTATCCGTTCAAATCATGAGCTCTTCCCTCTCTGCGACAAGTCTATTCTGCAAATGCATCGTGATCTATTGAAATATACGGGTCTCCCTTATAGTGGCCACTATAAAACAGCGCCAAATGAAATAGATAAGATACTCTTATCAAGTGAACGAATCGTTCTCTTTAAACCACTTGAGCCCGATGAAACACCCTACGCAATAACGATGATCTGTAAGAAATATCAAGAAGCATTAGATCAAGAAATGATTGATGAGCTGATTCTTATACCTTGCTTTATTCTCGACTTCTTATGCATCCATCCTTCCAACGATGGAAATGGCCGCATGAGCAGATTGTTAACGCTACTTCTACTATATCGTAGTGGCTACATTGTTGGACAGTATGTAAGCATTGAAAAGGCCATTGCGGATACAAAAGAAGCCTACTATGATGCACTACGAAGATCAGATCAAGGATGGCATGAAGGAACAAATGATCCTCGACCATTTATCAAATATATGCTTAGTATCATACTTTCATGTTATAAAGAATTCGAAGCAAGACTCTCAATTGCTTATGTATCAGGTGCAAAAAGTACATCCGTAAATGTTGTGAAAGCCTATGTGAGTGAACGTATAGGAAAGTTTTCCAAGCAGGAAGTCCTTGTAGGTTGTCCAAGTTTAGGAAAATCCTCTGTTGAATCGGCACTAAAGAAGCTGGTGGAAGATGGCACATTAGTAAAAATTGGTAAGGGACGTAATACACGTTATGTAAGAGCTGACTCACTTGTTTAAAATAAATTATTCTCCCAAATAGGTATGTGTTTTGGGAGAATAGAACAAGTCGTTGGGAGAAAAAATAAAAGTGAGATACAAAAAAAGCAGATGTTCCTCAAAATGAGGTTATCTGCTTTTTTAATATTAATTATTCTCCATACTTTTTAGCATGTGCAGCATTGATGAAGCCCTGGAATAATGGATGAGAGCGTGTAGGACGACTCTTGAATTCAGGATGGAACTGACATGCAACAAAGTATGGGTGATTTGGTAATTCCACGATTTCCACAAGATTTCTTCTAGGGTTAATACCAGAAACCACAAGACCTGCTTTCTCTAATGTTTCTCTATAAACATTATTGAATTCATATCTATGTCTATGTCTTTCCTGAATTGTTTCCTGACCATATAAAGCAGCAGCTTTTGTACCAGGAATCAACTGACATGTATAGTTACCAAGTCTCTGAGTACCACCCATAGTCTCTAATGACTGATCTTCCATTAATGAGATCAATGGTGTCATACAGTTCTTATCGAATTCTTTAGAGTTGACATCATCTAATTTGGCAACGTGTCTAGCAAATTCAATGGAAGCTAACTGCATACCTAAGCAGATGCCAAAGAATGGCACATTGTTTTCTCTGGCATACTGAATGGCAATGATCATACCTTCAATACCACGATGACCAAAGCCGCCAGGAACTAAGATCCCGTCAGCATCTTTTAATTTTTCAGCCACATTTTCCTTAGTGATCTCTTCTGAGTTCACCCAGTCGATCTCTACTTCACTATTGGCATAGTAGCCCGCATGATGTAAAGCTTCGTTAACTGAGATGTAAGCATCTGGAAGCTGAACATACTTACCGACCATAGCGATCTTCACTTTATCTTTTAAGTTCTTAACACGTTCAATCATAGCATCCCATTCCGTCATATCAGCTTCTGGTGCTTCTAAGCCAAAGTGTTCAAGAACGATATCATCCATATGCTGAGCGGAAAGCATTGTCGATAATTCATATAA
>ONFH01000317.1 GCA_900317015.1 uncultured Erysipelotrichaceae bacterium
AAAAATGAAGTGTTTTCCATATCTATCGACATTTTCAATAAAAATCATCACAAGTCATATATGTTTCTCAATACGCAAAAAAAGGTGTCAATCGACACCTTATTATCTCAATGAGTTCACAAGTGAATAGATGAGATCAAACCACAAAATCAACAAATATGAGGGAAAAGTTCAAAATCATGACATGTATTGAATAAATAAGCTTTAATCAAAATCAATTTCCTCTTCCTGCTTGTTGTAAATATCTAATCTCGTTTCTACATCTAACTCAGTCACTAACCAATTTCTTAATTCGCAGCTTTTAATGAAATCATCAATGCGATTGACACCATTCATTTCTTTTAATGTCACCACAACCGCAAATGTAAGCGTTCCATCCGCATTAGAAGTACGTCCTTTTTTATAAATTTTAATGCCCCATCTTCTTGTCTGATAAGCCATTTTTGGACGCGCTTTTTCTTTAGGTGCATCAAAGATTCGTTTAACATTGTCCCATTTACGATAGATCTTTCTCGCACTTTCTTCAGAAAGATTCAGAAAGCCTCGATCTGCTTGCTTATTACCATCGAGAGATAAAATCTTCGGAACTTCCTTTTCCTCTTTTAATCTTCCTAAATGTAAGTCTAATTCTGTAGATGTATAATCTACACCTTGACTACGATCACCTTTTGAAAAATAGGTCAGAACTGCACGTGAAAAGTAAGGATATTTTTCATCTACAATCGGAACAGGCAACTCATAAGAATAGGTTTCATATTGATTGGTTACCCCTTGCAGAATAAATTTCATTTCATCATCTTTGGTATGAATAATATCATTTATATCAATGGGAACAATGCCATACCCCATTTCAGGCGATACGGATGATGTGCTCCAAGACGCCGCTGCATCAATAATAAGTGCTTTTGCGGCTTCTCGACTTAATCCCATTTTATAAATCAAAAAAGCCGTTTTTCTAGTGATCCACGGAGCTGCAAAAGACGTCCCGCATACACCTTCACCCCCAAAATCAGTACAAACAATGATCTTTTTATGAATATCATGACCCGCTTCGCCCCCATAGTAGCAGACATCTGGCTTATTAAAAAAGCTCAGCACGGGCCCTGTTCTCGTATAACTTGCCGGTTTTCCATCAAATCCAACAGAATTTACCACAATGGCATTTAAAGAATCAGCGGGAGCGCCAATTTTTTTAGCAGAATCATTGGAGTTTCTCTTTTTGTTTGTACCAGAAATCACAAAAATAACATCATATTCATTTTGTAATTCATCGATGATTGCCGCTTCTGCAGAAATATAGTTATCATGAATCTCACCGATTGATCCTAAAGAGAGATTCCAGACCTTAATATCCTGGTTATCGTCAATAATTTGACGTAACTGTTTGATAAAAGTAAAAGAGCTGACCTGATCATGTCCTAATACTCCAAAATGTCTGACGCGAAATCTTCCACAGTGATCTTCTAAGGATGGATTTCCTTTAGGACCATCCACAATGATCGAATCAACGGCTGTTCCGTGATGCCGATCAATTGCAGAAACAGGAATATCAGGGCTTAACATATTATGAAATTCCACCCATTCATGAAAGTAGACATTTTCATTAAAAAGCGTATCGATGACACCAATCACCGGTTCATTTGTTGGATGAGGAATGGGCAAATCTTCTTCCCTATTTGAAGTGATCTCATCATCAAGAGTGTCCAATGTGGAAAAATCGTTTAAGCTCATCGAAATCAAGTAAGGAGCCTTTTCACTTAATTGTCTGGCTTCATTCTCATACATATAAACCGTTGTATGATCAATCATTTTTCTGCGATCAATCTTTATACCGAACTGTTTTAATAAGTCAACAGGATCTTGTTCCGTCTCATAAAGGGTGACTAATTGCATCCCATTGACGGACCTTAAATCACTTTCGTTGATATAAAAAGATTCGACATGACTCAAATCAAAAAGCACTTTTTTAAAGTTCGATTTTGTGATCTTTTGATCATAAGAATAATCCTTATACAAGGCATTGAATTGTTCACTCGTAATGGCTCCCGAATAATCTTTGGCAATAATATCTCTTACGCATTGTAAGAGCTTGATTGTTCTTAGAAGCGTTTCTAAATGTACAAAGTGCGTAAACGCATGTTTCTTCATATGGTGGCTTGTCACAAACTTAGCACCGACAACTGATTCAGAAGGTGAACGACTGCCTTTTGCAAGAAAAATCTGACAGCGATTACTTTTCGCAACAATGCTTTTATATTGGACACTCACAAGGGCGCCATGAATGTATGTTTCCCCTTCAAAGAAGTGGTAGATCTCCTTTAATTCTTCTAGGCGATCATCCATACTTTGAACATTGAATACTTCATCCTTTTTTAAGGTGATCGAACCACCGCCAGAGCGATTCTTAGCACTTTGAAAAGAGCCCTTAAATAAAAGAACATTATTCATCGTTTTCACCTTCTTGTAATTTACGAGCCACACTGCTCTTAGAGCTGCCTATTAAAACCGCTATTTCACGCACCGTGAATCCCTGCTTTCGCAAGGTTTCTTCATCTGTGATTGACTTGTTCGTAAGTGTCACATAAAGTCTTCGATAATAATCATTAGGGTCATTAAGATCACTAAAAGCGATGGATGTTTTGATCCTGTTTTTTAATTCTGCAGGCATGTATTCATGATCCTCTAAAGCAAGTTTGACAATTTTTCGAAAGAGACGAATATCACGATTGCCAATTTTATATTTATTCATATAATCGTTAGAAAGCTTCTCCGCAATTTTTAAGAGATCCTCTTTACTATAACAATCAAAATTAACAATCGCATCAAATCTACGTAAAAGAGCCTGATCTAAATATTTATAAAGGTTAGTCGTGGCAATAATCACCAAGTCATCATGCACGTGGTCTAATCCTTTCAATAAAGTCGACGTAGCACGCCCCATTTCTCTCACATCGTTTGCGTTTGTACGATCCAAAGCAAGCGCATCGATCTCATCAAAGAGAATAATTAATGTCTTGGGAGCTGGAAAATGATTCATTTGATGAAAAAGATCCGTGATATTTTTTTGCGTCTGTCCAAGCTTACTGTCAATCACTTGTGAAAATTCCACCATTAAAACTTCCCTTTTTAAGATTCTTCCTAAATGCCTAACAGCTTCAGTCTTGCCAGTACCAGGCTTACCCACAAACAAGAATTTATTGACGCCCATATTATGCATAATGGCATTCATAATACCTGTTAATTCATGAGTAATCGTATCAGGGAATAAAAGCATTTCTTTATTATGATCCATCTTTTCAAAATAAGAGAGCTCTTCATCAAAACTTTGTGGTACAAGTGTATTCGTTGTAGATAAAAGTCCCATAATATATTCCGCAAGATCACTATCACCTTTCTGATCAAAGTCTCTCGCAATTTGTGTAGCTTCGCTTCTAAAAGCAGGATCATTCTGCTCCATATGATATTTTATTAAGTTTATAACGTCTTTCTTCTTCATAGTACTTTTCCTACTCCTCTCTATACACATTATAGAACATTGGGACATCTTTTCAATTATTTGGACACTTTTTAATTTTTTAAAGAAGATCTTTCACATCATGGCATCAAAAAAGGTGTCAATTGACACCTTATAATTTCATCTTAACAACCGCAATCACTTCACGTGTGAAGTATGTTGGATAAAGCCACCAGGGACTTTTAGCGGATACTAAGGAATAATTGATTTTTAATTCTTTAGCAATCAGAGAGGCACGATAGAGATGAAAATCAGACGTTAAGATGACCATATGATCACTTAAGTTCTTCTTCTCCATCAGGATCTCAGAATTATGTATATTTTCATACGTATTATCGGCTTCCTGCTCCATCACAATATGGGCACTGTCGACGCCTTGATCAATGAGACGGCCACGCATATATTCGGCTTCACTGATCTCTTCATCACTGCCGCGTCCACCACTTACGACAACATATGTATCTGGATGTTTGTCAAGATATTCATAGGCGGCATTGATGCGGCTGTTGAGCATCCTTGAGCCCACTTTACATCCTAGTACGACAAGCGTGCCATGTTTATACTTTGTCGTTTTTGTATGGGAGATACTTAATCCGGCACTGACGCTAAAGATGATCACAAATAACGCTAAGATATAAACAAGCCAGCCAAAAGGATGATGTTTCACCATCAGGAATCGATTGACAGCCTGAAAATTTCCCGCATATAAATATATAAGAACACAGAGGACAATGCCAAAGATATTCCCGGCATTGACAACTCGTGCGACGATCACTGGTATAAAATACCAGATCATCATGATGACACATAGACATTGAATGATGATCTTCAAATAATTACCTCCTAGATGATGGTCAGATCTTTAGGATAATGATTGAGGACTTTCACGCCATCACTTGTCACTAAAACAAGATCTTCAATACGCACCCCAAATTCGCCAGGAATATAAACACCTGGTTCAATCGAGAAGATCATACCTTCTTCGGCAATGATGTCACTTGTCGCATTGACTTCCCCTGCTTCATGACATGTCTGGCCAATAAAGTGACCTAAACGATGATTGAATTCCTTTCCATAGCCACCTTCAGTAATGATATCTCGGGCGATCTTATCAATCTCACTTAAAGCCACGCCAGGCTTAATGGCGACTTCAGCGGCTTTCTGGGCTTTTAAGACAAGATTGTAAACAAACTTTTGTTTCTCACTTGCCTCCTTATAGAAGAAAGTACGGGTCATATCAGAGCAATAGCCTTCATACACACAGCCCATATCGACAATAATAGAATCCCCAGGTTTAAGCATCGAACCATCATTTTCATGGTGAGGATCGGCCCCATTTTTGCCATAGCCGACAATTGGTTCAAAGGAATGAGCCGTTGCCCCTAAACGCTTATATTCATTAAGAAGTAAAGGATCCATTTCTTTTTCAGAATGCGTTCCTTCAGCTAATGTCTTTTGCATATAACCCATCGCTTCGTCATTGATTTGTGAAGCCTTGATCATAAGATCAATTTCGTGCGCCTCTTTAACACCACGGACTAAGTCAATACAATCACTCGCAAGCACAAATGTGGCATCCAGCTTATGCATTAAAGGAAGCAGCCATCTTGCCGGCATATCCTTATCGACCCCGATCTTTTTCTTACCTTCTAGCGCTTTGGCGATAATGCTCATTGAATCATCGGCATCACTAAACCAGGTAATGGGCATCCCTAAGTCTTCTTCGACAAAGAATAACTGATTGAAAAATAACTGATGATGTCCATTTTGATCAAGCATCATAACGTAGGTACGTTCATGAGGATTGATGTGATAGCCAATCAAATAAGCAATGGCCTCAGGAGATGTGACAAGAAAGGCCTCTAAGCCTTTCTTCTCCATTCTTTCTAAGACTCTACTTAGTCTCTTCGTCATTAACATCAGCGGATACCTCGATTCCAAGTTCCTCTAACTGATCATCAGAAACAGTCCCTGGTGCATCAGTGACAGGATCACTTGCACTCGTATTCTTAGGGAAGGCAATAACATCTCTTAAAGAATCAGACTCCGTTAACAACATAGCGACACGATCTAGACCAAGAGCGAAACCGCCATGAGGTGGGGCACCATACTGGAAGGCATCCACGAACCAGCCAAACTGTGAACGAATACGTTCCTGTGTAAAGCCTAAAGCCTTGAAAGCACGATCCTGTAATTCTTCATCATAAATACGTTGACTACCACCACCTAATTCAAAGCCATTTAAGACGATATCATAAGCATCGGCTAAACAATGCGCTGGATCGGTATCGATCTTATCTAAATCTTCTTCCTTAGGTCTTGTGAATGGATG
>ONFH01000314.1 GCA_900317015.1 uncultured Erysipelotrichaceae bacterium
ATCAAGTAATCTTGAACCTAAGTTACCATGACCTAAACCTACTTTACGGTCATCAGCAACTGAACCTGGGATACAGAATGACTGTAAGCCAACGCCGATTGTCTTAGCAGCGTCAGCAGCCTTCTTATCACCATGTTTAAGTGCTAAAGCAGCACCTACAGTGTAAGCCCAGCATGCGTTTTCGAAACAGATAGGCTGAGTTGATTTAACGATATTATAAACATCGATACCAGCATCGTCGCAGATCTTCTTAGCTTCTTCGATGTCCTTGATTCCATATTCGTTGAGAGTTTTGTTAATTTGGTTAATACGTCTTTCGTAACCTTCGAATGTAATTGCCATTATCTTTTTCTCCCCCTATTATTCTTTTCTTGGATCAATGTACTTAACAGCATCTGCGAATCTGCCGTAAGTTCCAGTAGCTTTCTTGATTGCTTCGTTAGCATCCATACCATCTTTAACCATGTCCATTACACGTCCTAAGTTGACATATTCATAACCGATGATTTCGTTATTTTCGTCAAGAGCGTTTCTAGTAATGTAACCTTCAGTTAATTCAAGGTATCTAGGACCTTTTAACTTAGTTGCATAAGAAGTACCTACCATTGAACGTAAGCCTTTACCTAAGTCTTCAAGACCAGCACCAACAACTAAGCCACCTTCAGAGAATGCAGACTGAGAACGACCATAAGCGATCTGTAAGAATAATTCTCTCATTGCAGTGTTGATTGCATCACAAACTAAGTCAGTATTTAATGCTTCAAGAACAGTTCTACCAACTAAAGCTTCGGCAGCCATTGCTGCTGAATGAGTCATACCAGAACAGCCAACTGTTTCGATTAATGCTTCTTCGATGATTCCTTCCTTAACGTTTAAAGATAATTTACAGCATCCCTGCTGAGGAGCACACCAACCAATACCATGAGTGTAGCCAGAAATGTCTGATACTTCTTTAGAGTATACCCATTTTCCTTCTTCAGGAATTGGAGCACAACCATGATGAGCACCTTGTGTAACAGTACACATGTTGTTTACTTCTGATGAATAGATCATTAAACTTTTCCTCCTTTAATTACCGATAACTAATAATGTACAAGCTCGTGTCCCTCATTATTTAACAGAACTCATACAGACCTTTGCAAGTCTAAACTATTAGCCAGAAGCTCTTTAGGGTTCAAACCCAAGGAAACATAATTCCCTGTTAATATAATATTACGAAACTTGTTATTTTTAAAGGGAATTTTGACATTTTTAAAACTTTTGTGAGCCTAAAAAAAGCGTCTTTACCTTTTCTCTTGAAAACGTCGTTATAATTTCAGATGTTCTTGACATTTTCTTAACCTTTCTCATTTTTTCTTACCCTAATTACCGCTCTTTTTTATGGATTTTCAATATTTTTATTTTTCAATGATTTCAAATTTTCTCCTATTGTTCAAATAAACTCGTCTTCCCTTTCTTCAATTTCCATTGTCTTTCGGTTCTCTAAGCGTAACCGTTTACAATTTTTCGATGTATATTTTGGAAATAGTATAAAATAAGTATTTTTCATTGACTAACTCTATGCTTTTTTGAATCGTTCAGCACCTCAAAGTTTACGCTTACAAAAAAAGCCCCAAAATGGGACTTAGAAATGTAAGATTCGGCCACGGGTGGCATCAGGACGATGCGAAATAGAAATCACTGTACGACCTTTGGAAACATTGGCGATCGCCTTGAGCACCTGATCTTCAGTATTCGAATCCAGATTTGCTGTGATTTCATCTAATAAGAGGATTTGTGGACGACTGACGACGGCTCTGGCAATATTAAGCAGCTGAAGCTGCCCTTCTGAGAAGTTCGTCTTTGTAAAAGGTGTCTCTAGTCCTTGATCCAATGAAAGGACGAGATCTTTTAATCCGGTCTTCTCTAAAACCTCCATGACATCTTCATCAGAGATGGATGGATCCTTTAAAGTGATCTGATCTTTGATGGTGCCTAAAATGGGCTCAAAGTTCTGTTCACAGCACGTGATCAATCTTCTTTGATCATCTGGATGCACATCTGGCGAATGTCCATCAATCAGAATCTTACCTTGATTTGGCTGATAGAGTCCTAATAATAACTTGAAGATCGTACTTTTTCCACGACCAGTACGACCTGTCATCGTGACCATTTCACCCTGATTCACGGTAAAAGAGACATCTTCCAAAACCGGTGTATCATCGTAGCCAAAACTGACATGATCAAACGTCACATAGGCCCCTTTCCCCTGTTCAAGATGAGGGACATAGTCTGGACGTTTCAAAAAGGCATTGATCCGGCTCATGCCGGCCATTGCCTCCTGAATGTCCTGAATCTCCATACCGATCGATTCTAATGGTGAAAAGATCGAATTGACATAGGCAATCATGGCTGCTGCAGAACCAACCGTCAGATCGAACAATCCTTTGAAGGTACTGCTTGTCGCTCCGATGATCATAACGGCAATCACTAATGCCTGAATGATCAAGATGATTGGTGAATAAACACTGTCTAAAAAATAAGAACGCTTCTGAGCCTGATAAGACTCTTCAATATACTGATCATACGTCTTTTCCATGAAGGGTTCTTTTTCAAAATTATGGACCATTTTTAAGACTCGCATCGTTTCGGGGATATGATGATTAACTTTCCCTATCGCCTTACGGTTTTCCTTCTGGGCCTCTAACGACGCCTTCTGAAAGCGTCGGGTAATCAATAAGATGAGCGGCATGACCACTAACATAATGAGACCAAGACCAAGACTGCGGATAAAGATCATCACTAAGATGCCAACAAGCTGAAAGATGTTTGAAGCCATCCCCACGACACCATCAGAATATAAGGTATCGATCGTATCGGCATCATTGACAAAGACCGAAGCCATCTCACCGCTTTCACCACTCACAAAGTCATCGGCTTTTAAACGGTCTAACTTTTGACATAAAGCCGAACGCATGCCATGCGTCAGTTTCTGACCAAACTTCGTGATCGAAGCATTCTGTAAAGACTGTAAGATATCACTGAGTAATGTGCATAAAAAATAACCAAAAGCTAAGGCAAGGGAAATCACTTCTCGATTGCCTAAAGCATTGACCGCCTTTTCCAAAATCAACGGTGGTAATAAAACAGAAAGACTGGCAAAGACGATCAAAGCGATCATAACACCAAAGATGCCTTTGTTTTTAGAAATGACGTTTTTAACAACTTCAATCATGATCTTCGCTTCCTTTCATCTGACTCGCATAAAGTTCCATATAAGCAATATTGCTCATCAATAAATGATCAGGACTCTTGCAGATGGCTTCACCATCATCAATAAAGATGACCTGATCACACTTTGAGAAGTGTGTGAGACGATGAGACATGATCAAGATCAGACGATCCGAAAATTCATTTTGGATATTATGTAAGATCTTGGCCTCTGTCGTTTGGTCAACCGCCGAAAATGGATCATCAAGAATAAGAACACTGCGGGCATGGGCAAGCGTTCTTGCTAAAGCGATACGATCCTGCTGACCGCCAGATAAGCTCATGCCACCATGACCGATCATCGTCAACGTGCCATCACTCATTTTGGCGACTTCCTGATCCATCTCGACAAGTTTTAAATAATGTTCCACATCAATTTCTTCTCCTAAGGCAATATTGTCATAGATCGATGCACTTAAAAGTTCAGGGTCATGACCCATATAAGAGATCAGTTCATGACGTTCATGATCACTTAGGTCTTTTAATTCCTGATCATTGATACGGATCGAACCATTATAAGAAGCCTCATTCACAAACACTTTTCCTAATAGACTCTTCCCACAGGCGACGATGCCGGTAATACCGATCAGTTCACCGCTTTGAAAATGCATCGGATCAAGTTCCACGGTCGTCTCCGGATGATTTGGATAATACACTTCGGCCTGATTCGTAGCGACACTCACCTTTTTGAGAGGATCAAATGCCTTTGAGGAAACATCAACTCGTTTCATAAAAGGCTGAATTCTCTGCCATGAGACAGTGGCTTTCTGCACCGCATTAAATAATTTGGCGGCATGAGACGCTTTCGTCGCTAAAGCGGTAAAACATGACAGATAGGTTGTAAAGGCGGCAATATTCCATGTCGACCAGCCGAAATGTAAAACATTACGTCCCCCAAAATAGAAGATCATGATCGTCCCAATCATGGCAATCGCATCATAGATTGGGGTTAAAGTCCCTTCATAAATATTGGCAATGACACTTTTATGTTCATAATCAGACAAACGCCTTTCATATAAATCGTTACGAATCGATTCCACGCCATTGATACGATAAAGGAGCGCATGATCTAATCGATCGAGCGTTTCTGTATTGAGCTGAGCACCACTTTCTTTATAAGCACGGCTCGCTTTTGTCACCTGTTTTTTGAGTTTTCCGGCAAGGAAA
>ONFH01000312.1 GCA_900317015.1 uncultured Erysipelotrichaceae bacterium
TGATGACTCAATTTAAAAATGATAAAGTTAAAAAATAAATAAATCCGCAACATTAACAAAAATAAAAATAAATTTGCGTGACCTTGATGTACGAACTGACAAGATTATATACTAAATTATGATTTGTTATTGTAATAATAATCATTAATCGTATGGAAAGGGAACGCACAAATTGGGATATGGCAAAGATTGGAACGGATATAAAAGATTTATTTTTCGCAGAAGATGTAAAAGATGAAAAGGTCATTATTGATGGAAAGAATAAGACCACTTTAAGGTATTTTCCTTGGCTATTCTTACCGATTGCCTTATTTAATATGGTCTCTCAGGCTGTCTCTCAAGCTGGAGATGCCTTTTGGCTTAGTTGTTTGATCATCATCTACTTGATCGTCTTAGGTTTGATCGGCAGTATGACTGATGTGATCAAACGCTGTCAGAATGCCACGAGAGCTTTATATCTCATTGAAGCACCAGCTTTATTGGCATCTATTTTAACTGGGACGGTCCTTGATCATCATAATGTAACGATGACGTTTATGGTCTTCCTTTTAGCTATGCCGATTCTGATCTTAGACATCCCTTGGCATGTCGTTCTCTATCAAGGGTTCTGGAGCATCGTCTTTATCATCTTTGCCAAAATCTTTAAAAATTCAGAAATCTTTTATGTGGATCTGATCCATTGTGTGATCTGTTATCTCTGTGCGAATTTGTCGACTTTGATCGTTTTACGTTCCCGTCTTGAATCCATCAGCAATTATTCCAAGCTACTGATTGCCAATCAAACAGATGAGATGACAGGCCTTTATAATGATACATATTTTTTTTATGAGGCAGAAAAATTCCTATCGCAGGAACACCTTTATGGACAGGCTTATCTTTTCCATTATGATTTTCGTGGTATGCGTTATTTCAATAAGAACTGTGGCTTTGAAGATGGTGATGCGCTGCTCGTTGAATTTGCAAAATGTTTAAAAAAGGTCTATCCCAATGATCTTGTGTCCCGCTTTGGCGAGGACCATTTTGCGGTATTATGTAGAAATAAAGATTTAGAATCACATCGCCGTTTGCGTGCGATGATGGATCAGTACTTTATGGATCACTATGGCAAACATCTTTGTTACAATGAAAAGAATAAGAATGCGCAAGGACTACGCATACAATTACATTGTGGTGTCTGTAAAGTGACTGAAGATCTCGATATTATGACCATCTGTGATCATGCCCGTATTGCCTGCCATCATATTAAGGAAGACTCCGTTGATGAGATTCGTGAATATGATCATGAGCTTTCAGATCAGGCGGATACGGAATCTTATGTTCTAAATAATATTGATAAAGCTGTTGAGAATCATTATTTAAAAGTTTACTATCAGCCGGTCGTAAGAGCCATGACTGGGAAGCTCTGCTCGCAGGAAGCTTTATCAAGATGGGATGACCCTGAGCTCGGCTTTTTAGCCCCATATCGTTTTATTCCTATTCTTGAAGAACATAAACAGATCTATAAAGTGGATCTTTATGCCATTGAACAGGTTTTAAAAGATTTTCAGACAAAAGAAGAGGCGGGCATACAATTTAATACCGGTATCGATCAACCTTTCTCGTTATGATTTTATTGGCCGAGATATGGTTCAGATCATTTCTGATTTAATGGATCGTTATCATCGACAGAGATCTTTGTTAGAAATTGAGATCACCGAAAGTGCTTATGCCGATAGTCCGGAAGATATGGAAGTACAGATCGAACGTTTCCATAAAGCTGGCTTTCAGGTCTGGATGGATGACTTTGGCTCAGGCTATTCTTCTCTTAACTTATTACAAGATACCAACTTTGATCTGATCAAATTAGATATGCGTTTTATGCGAAACTTTGGTGAAAAGAATGAGCTCATCATTGGGGCGATGCTTTCCATGGCCAACTTGATGGGCGTTAAGACCTTAGCTGAAGGGGTGGAAGAGGAAGAACAGTTAAACTTTTTAAGAAACGCTGGCTGTCAGCGTATCCAGGGCTATTACTATGACTGCCCAAGACCACTTGATTACATCATTGAACATAAAGATCAGCTTCCGATTGAGGATCTCAGTGATATGGACTTCTATGAACAAGTCAGTCAGTTCAACTTATCTGACCCATTCTCGTATTCTCAGGATTCTTTAGTTTCAGGGCTGATCTCCGCTGTTCCATGCTGCATCTCGGTATGGAATGATGAAACAGAACAGCTGCTTTTGATTCGAGCCAATGATAGCTTTAGAAAAGTTCAGCATGACTATACGAAGATCCGTTATGATTTTGATCAGATCGGCAAGAATGATGATTACATTTATCGCCCAGCTGATCTCACGATTGAAAATATCAGACAAACGATTTCAAATCATAATTGGGAATCTGTCTGTTACCCATTAGGGGAAAAACAGCTGACTGTTTATATTCATGATCTTGCAAAAAATAAAGATGGTCACCACGCATTAGTCTTCGTGACGATCATCTCCGATTAAGCTTAGGAATAGTCCTAAGCTTTTTCATACTTGTAAAATCGTGCTGAAAAGTTGACTTTGAAAGAAAAA
>ONFH01000309.1 GCA_900317015.1 uncultured Erysipelotrichaceae bacterium
AAAGCGACCGTTGTCGTCTTACGCTACATGGCGTGGCAGAGATACCACTTCCATTGGGCGAAGCACAATGGGAGTGGAGAATTCATGGAATGATACAGAAGGAATCATGTATCATTTATGAAAATCAAGTTCATGTAAAGGTAAGGGTGCAAACTTGATGTTGTGTGTTTCTCATATAGACGTATACAACTTTGCCTATTTAGAAAGTCTTGAAATCAGTTGAGCTCTTCACCGTCTTCATTTCTTTCACAACTACAGTATAGTACGTATTCCCTTTTGAAAATAGTACAGGAAATGAGTCTCATCATACATAAATTGCACTTGACAAATGAAAAGGCTTTGTTCAACGACAAAGCCCAACTCTTATGAAATTTTCTTTGTACTGACAAAGTAACAATAATTATGGATACTACTATACATCGTTAAGCCCACTTTGGTGAGATTCTTATAAGGTATCCAACCATGATCCGTCACCTTATAAGAGACCATCTTTCCATTGACTTTCTTTAAGGTAATGACCTCCCCTGTTCTTAAGTTAAAGAGATCAGACTTTAAATAATCCGGTATCACGACCATCTTGTTCTTATAGTATGGAAGATCATGATCATTTGAGATCACACATTTCATATGCTTACTTGTGAGCGTCGCCTTGATCATATAATCCTCAACGACCACATTTCCCTTCACGCCACTCATATAAACAGGAGGAATCAGTTTCTCTGTTTCATTGTAGAGTCGCTTTGCATTTTTATAATTCCTTTGTGTGAGAGCCTTGTTATAAACGAATAAACCGGCTGCAAAAACAATGCAGAGACAGCCAATGATCACAACAATATTCTTTCCTAATCTTTTCATAAGTTCATATTCCTACACTTCATGTCCCATTATACCAAGGAACAAGTCTTTACTTCAATATGCCACTGTTTAGATGCGCAAATTTCATACGCCATAGGAAAAGAGGTGCTCACGCACCTCCTTTAAGAGCTATGAATTTTCTACAATCATGAATTTTTCTTTAAGAAACGACCAACTAAGACTAATATCACGCCTGCAGCTGCTAAGAGGATCACATAGAATGAAATTCTTGTTTCATCGCCTGTTTTCACTCTTCTATTGGCATACGTATTTGTCGTTCCACTACCAGATTCCGTTCCCGTCGTCGTCTTGGTAGGTGTCGTCTTCTTCGTGTTATAAGATGGTGTTGAGCTATTCCCACCAGATGAACTCTTGCCACCTGTTGTTTTGGTCGTCGTTTTCGTTTCATTCTTTGGTGTGTTATAGTTCGGTGTCTCATTCGTAGGCGTCTTTGTATTTGTTAAAACAAAATACATCGTTCCATCACTTTCAGAAGATGAGACACTTGCCGAATAACCGGTCACTGCATGTTCTACGATACTATAGTTCTTTGTCGTATCAGTGGTCCATGAATAACTGTAATTATTACTTTTTGATAAAGTAATCGTTTTTTCTAAAGTCGACCCATTATACAGATCAACGAGAATCGAATCAGGAGTATCTGTACTATTGACCCAATGCTTCACTAAGGAATACTTATGGATCTCAGTTGTAGAATACTTAGACAATTCGACTTCCGTTGTCTGTGGAATAGCAATCAGATATGGAAGATAAGAATAAGTCACACTTCCATCTGTATAGTCATCTACTAATAACAAATATAATCCCTTACTCAGTGAAGAGAACGTTAATGTACTGCCACTTGCCGTTTCATCTGTGCCTTGAACACTTGCAGCATAGCCTTTTAATGTGCTAGCAGCACTTGCTAAATCTTCACTTGTCTTAAGATTATTTAAATCAATACTTGTATTCTTTGCACCACTAAAGTCTTTTGTATAACTAAATTGATCATTGTCTATACTTGCGACCTGGTAAAGATGAACCTTCATCCCTGACATCGTCTTTGTCAAAGTCAGGGATGAAAGATCCTGAGCATGTAAGAGTGACTGACTATTCAGTACCACAAGCAGCAATGATAATAAGATACTAAATAATCTTTTCATAATTGCTTATTACTTTTTTGCAGATTTCTTTCTGCTAATGATTACATATGCAGCGGCACATGCTACTAAAATACCACCTGCTACATATAATAATGTTGTACCCATACCACCAGTTGAAGGCAATGAAGAGCCTTTTGTATTTGTGATCTGTTCTGAAACAGTACCTTTTTCTTTATCACCAGAATTATTCAGTTTACCTAAACTTAAAGCTGTTAATGCTTCAGCAGATCCATTCCAATCCTGCCCATTAGATGTCGTAGCATTAATAGTTACTTTCTTTAATGTAGAATCAATATTATATCCTGCAGGTGCTTTTGTTTCCTGTAAATAGTAAGTACCGTCATCTAACCCTTTAATCTCAAATTTACCATCGCTTCCTGATACGAATTTAGTAGCTTCATTTTCATCAGTTGTCCAAGTATTATTAGTAACCTTTCCTTCTTTATCTTTAGTCTGAACTAAATACTTTTTACCTTCTCCATTAGAATCAGCTAAGATAAATTCAGCACCTTCAAGTTTTGTAGTAGTTTCATTAGCATCAACTTTAGTTGAATCTAATTCATAAGTAAATACAACTACTTTATCATGAGTAGTCTCACCTTTTCCTTCACCGTTTACGTCGTTAGAATATTTTAAGTACGATTCATTCACATTACCAGGATTACCATATTCAGCATCACCATTTAATTTTGCAGTGAATGTTACCTTGATTTTTGAATTACTATCTGTAGTAATAACGCTACCATCTTTATCTTTAGCATTCTTTAAGTTATCAAATGTTACAGTAAAAGTAGTCTTTCCAGTACTTGCATCTTTAGATACTGGAGAAACATTAAATCCTGAATAAATCTTAGTCCAGCTTGAACCATCATCATTTGAGATCCATGCCTGTACATCATCATTTACATCATCATTTCTAGTAAGACCTTTATCCATGATATCTGTAAACTGATAAAAATATCCATCTGTATATTTATCGTAATTAGTAGGTAAAGAACCAATTAATTCATATGGAATATTGTCACCGATGCTATAGTCAGCCACATCATTAAAGTGATTGCCAAGTTTTACATCATTCATATTAGCATCTGTTTCTAAATCGTCTTTATTTACATCTTTCTTGTTTTCTTGAACTTTTTTAATAGTTGTAGGTACATCTAACTTTGTTTCTGCTTCAGTTTTACCAACAACACAACAAATGTAATCTGTATAAGCACTATTTTCGCCTGTTTGCGTATTTGCTTCATCTTTTACCAAATAATAACCAGTTTCCAGATTCCCAAATGTGTATTTTTCATCTTTTGGTACTGCAAATTTTTCACCTGAGGAATCTTTAGAATATGTAGGATTCTGTAAATATCTATTTTTATCTAAAGTTTTAGCTAATGTTCTAGCTTTTGCAGAATCATTATTTAATTTTTTTGCATTTTCAGCTGCATTTCCTAACTGATTTCTACCTGCATCCGTTACACCTGACCCCCATTCAATATCTCCTAGAGTACTATCTGTCTTATCTTTCTGAGTTCCTGTAAAAATCTGGTATAATTCGAAAGTATGTGCAGTTTTACCATTATTAGTAATAGTTAAACTATTACCTGTATCAGCATGTACGTTAACTCCTGCGAATGCTGCTAATGACAATACCATTGTCAAAGCAACTAAATAACTAAATAATCTCTTGAAATGTTTCATAAATCTTTTCCCTCCAATATCTAAATTATATCTACATTTCTTCATACAATATTTCTTAAAGATTTTTCTTTTCCTTAAAGAGTCCTCCTTTTTTCTTTTTTAATACAACATATACGACACATAGCATGCTTACCAGCATTCCAATTGTATAATATGCTTTTGTACCACTGCCACCTGTTGATGGCAATGTGTATTCTTTCTTTTTATCACTAATAGTAAATGAACTTCTATCTTTTGACTGACTATCATCAGTTAAAGTATAAGAACCATCACTAGATTTCGTTACCTTTGTTAAGGTAATCTTTCCAGCATCAGCAATCTTTACTGCCCAAGGCCCATTAGTATCATAACCTTCAGGTGCCTTCGTTTCTTCAAGTAAATAAGCTGATCCGTAAGCAAGATTGTTAAATGTTGCTTTACCATCTACATCAGTCTCTTCTGTATCTCCAATCGAATCAACTTGTGTTAAAGTAGTATCATTTAATGTTCCCTTATAAAGAGTGAACTTTGCTCCTGATAAAGAAGTTTCAGATTTATCAGCATCTACTTTTGTAATGCTTAACCCTATTGTTTGGTTGTTGATAACTGGATTATTAAGCGAAGTTGTACAATTCTCATCACTGTAGTAATGTATTTCAGCTTTTAATGTCTTATCAGTCTTTTCACTTATAATAACTTTTACATAGATAGGACCACTTGCTTTATATTTATTAGGTGTATTTTTTTCATAAACCTGATACAAATGTTCTCCAATAGCACTATATTTGATTTGACTAAAGCTTACATTTCCATTGTTATCATTTTTCTTTACTTGCAAATCAGAAGAACTCCATGTTCCATTTTTCTTTTCTTTTAAGCCAAAGGTGAATTTACCTTCCAAAATAGAACTAGGTTTCTCATTATCAACATACTTTTTAATAGCAATATTAGTCACAACAGAAGTACTATACGTGTTCGTAAATGTAAAGTAATCATTTTCATCAAATTCAGTTCCACTGTTATCATTTTGTGTAGTACTGAAAGTTGTCTTTGTGACATCAGCACTACCATCATTCGAATACTTTACTTCTACATTGATATAATACACTGTCTTATCATATGTAACATTTTGTGCACTACCAGACTCTTCATAAACTTTATACTTATAAACCACAGTTGCATTCCTTTTAGCAGGATCTGCTTTATATTCAATTTTACCGAACGATCCTTTCGGATTACTTTTCGACAATTCCAATGTACTAGACGTTGGCATCGGTGCATTATTTATTGTTTCAAGCTTTACGCTATAAGTACTTTTTTCATCAGGCCATTTGTTATCTATAAAAGTTTTCTCGGCCTTAAATATAATCGAATCAGGTGTAGGTAGATCATGATTATGATGGTGCCATTCACCACTCGCATATGAACTTGCACTACCAAAACTACCTACAGCAATTAGCCCACCACATGTAGAGCCTTTAGAGACAGTTGCGTTAGGTGCAATAAAAGCACCACTTGTACCCGCTGCAAACGACAATCCTGTTGCTTCTGGCATGTAGAACGAAACTGCTTCAGTAGCCCAATCATAACTATGATCAGTTGATGCTACATAATCATTACTATTACCTTTATGAATTAAACCTTTATTTTCATCATAAATATTTAATGTATATTCTTTATGAGTAATTGTTTGATTATTCGTACAATAAACTATCAATCTTTGATTTCTTTTGATATTAACTTCAAACCCTAATCCAATAAAGTTTCCATCGTATTGTACTAAATAGGTACCTGCATCTTGGTCAACTAAATCAATAATTATTCCATATTGGTTTCCAGCAGCATTAGTAATTTTATTACTCGAATCAGTCATTGAAATAATATCAGGATATCCTTCTTGACCCTCAATAACTTTTTTACTATTAAATGCATCAACATAAACTCTGCTCATTTTATTCAATTGATTCGTTGCATTCCAATTCGCTTTTACCTCAATATTAGATTGAGCTACGTTATCAAGCCATATTTTATCACTGCTTCTCTTATCCCTCTCCAAAGTATAGTGATCTTTCGCATTATTGCCAAGATATACTTTAGCTGGCTTTTGAGCAAATCTAATGTGATTATCCTGAACAGTACCAAAAGAACCAATATAATTATAGCCACCAGCATTACTGTAATTTGTACTAGATCCTAAATCTATTCCATCAGAGTTATAATTGTCTACAAATACATTTGTTTCTGTATGGCCTGACTGATAATAATCTTTTGCCGTTATACCATATCCATAATCTGGAACCTGAAAGTCAGAAACTTTATATAACTTTACATGCGTTTCATTTCCATCACGAACCACTGCATAAGCACTAAAGCTCTTTGTTTCAAATGAAGTTGTTTCATTCTTAACATTCGTTGTTGGCTTTAATGTTTCCTGCTTGTTGACATCATTATCTTTAAAGTGGATGACTTTAAGATCACTAGCAGCTTTCACTTTTAAATCATCAGATAACTGCTGATCTTTGAATTCCATAGAAACCTTAACAGATCCATCTGTTGGTTCCACTTCCTTACCATCTAAGACAAATGAAATATCATATAACAAGACATTACTATAAGAATTAGACTTCTTATTTAATGCTTTCTCATACTTCTTATATTCAGTTGTATTTTCAGGAATCTCTTTAACTTTTAATTCTGCTTGATCACTAATAGCATCCGCCTTTTTTAACAAGGCTTTTACTTTGATTTTAGCATCTTCAAAAGTATACTCCGTTTTCTTAGAATCAGAAGCTGATTCCTGATCAGAACTATCTTTCTTTGTTTCTTTTGAATCGTTAGATAACAGTTCGTCAGCTGTATCTAAACTTTCTTTGCTTGAAGTCTTTTGTTTTTCTTCAATACGGCTTTGACTTGAATCAGCCGTATCACTTGTTTCTTGCGCCCAGACATTTACACTGACTGACGAAAGAATCATGAATAACACTACCAAATATGTTAAACCACTATTTAAGAAGCGTTTCATACTGATCATCCCTTACCTGTTATTTTGTTTCATAAATGTAATATTGCGTAACCCTTTACAAAACAAATGATAGTCCGTTTTGGTCACACGTAGGTCACACGGAAATAAAATAATTGATTTAATTTTAATTTCTTAAATAAATTTATGACTAACTGGCTTTATTGATATTTCTAAATAAATTTAGCTTTATTAGAACATGTTAGTTAAAGTCTTTAATTTTACTTTATTTTCCGTGATGTGACTTTTATTTTATCCTTTAAGAAATATTTTGATATTTCTTAAATGGTCACATAAAATAAGAGATTTTCAAAAAACGTTTCTATAGTTTAAAATTTTATCGATTTAATATACACGATATTTCCCGTAATTATTAAAAATAAAGGCTCTAAGTTTGTCTTGAATTTTCCATTTTTACGGCTTTACCACTCTCCTTTTTATCATCACTAAAATCACTCCAATGCACATGAACAAGCCACCTAGAACATATAACAGTTTGGTCCCACGACCACCTGTTGAAGGCAGCATTGGTGAATCTGATGTACTTTTGTTGTTAACATTGATCGTTCCCTTTGACACATCATTATTCATATAAGTTGTTTCATAACCACTCACTGGTGTTTCTACAACTTCATAAACATATTGAGGATCTAAGGTATCCCAGGTCTTTGACCAATTGTCTTTCTCATTCACACTACTGCTTAAAGTAAAATCTTCTACCTTTTCTTTAGAATATGTATACGTGAAATGTGCATTTTTCGTATTTCCTTTTGTCTTTACATTGATCGTCGTATCACTTTGGATTTTATCTGACGTATAAGTACGTTTATTTTTATACTCCTTCATTTCCTTACCATTATTGACTTGGACACTTTGCATAGTTGTATCTTTCTTATCCCAATAAACAGTAAATGTTGTCCCTTGATCGACTATAAATGTTTTGGTTTCTGTCTTGCCATTTGGATCAATCAAGTTGAGAGTCATTTTTACGAACTTCGTTCCTTTTTTATACCTATATAAAGTCATATTGACAGAATTAGCACCTGCTTTGCCAATCGTACCATCTTTATTTAACCAGTTCTTCTTAACAGTCAATCGATTATAATCATTTGTGACTAACAAGTTTCCACCTGTTTCACTGTAAAGATGAATATCTGTCTTATTAAAGTTTGGATCCTTCTTTAAGCCATCATCTAGGTCGTTATAAATCTTATCTAAAGCCGTAGCGCTGATGTCGTTTCCTTTCGGGATCATCAAATAATATGGATGATCTAATTTTTTATAACCATCAGGAGCCTGCTTTTCAGTCACACGATATAGAATACCTTTTGTTAATCGTGTCAATGAAATCTTGCCATCGCTGCCGGTAATCAACCGAGACATAGAAGAGACATCTTGCGGTGTCAGGCTGACCCATTTCTTATTCTCAGTATCTCTTTTAGCAATACTAAATTCTGCACCCTTAAGCAAAATCGAATTGTTCTCGGCATCGACCTTCGTGATCGTGACTTTTGATCCACTTAATGTTGCTGAGGCTTTTTCACTCTGGAATGTTTTGTATGATGAATCGTCATTTTTACCATTGATATTGGCTTCGTTAGAAACTTTTGCGGTATCATTATTTCCTTTATCAATTGTATATTGATAGACGAATACACATGGCATCTGATCAGGAAATTCCATCGTGATCTGATGGGTATTCTCATTATACGTTAAGGAATATGTACTTGGCGCGATCTCAGCACCACGATGATCAGTTTTATTGCTATCATATTTATATAAATGAACATTCTCTAAATCCAGATAAGCTTTGACACCATCATCAACTTTTAATTGGTCATTCAATGTTACAAGATCATTATTAGGATCAAGATCTAATCCACCAGGATTGAGATCAACGCTGTATTCCAGTTTATTGGTCAGCTTACCATTTTTATCAGTGAGCTGTTTCACGCCTTTGTTCACAACTTTGACTGGTCTTTTAATCGTTGTTGTCTGCTGCGATGTGGTATCACCCCAAGAAGCACTATTGGTATAATCCTTATTAGTAATCGTCATATTCTTCCAGTCAGAATCATTGGAAACATTTGCTAGATAATCAATGGCGATCCTCTGCTCTTGATCTGCCTCATAGCCATCTTTAATATGGAATGTTAAAAGTGTTCCATCTTTTTGTTCCTTCACATCAATACTTGGCTGATCGACACCAAAGTCATAATGTCTTTCTGAAAAGCCATACTTTTTTCTGACTTGCCAGTTATAGTTAGATTTTGCAAGATCATAATCACTTTTATAAAATCTCACATTCATTGAGCCTTCCACATAGCTCATACCTTTAGGCAATACATCTGTGACAGTAATATCACCTTTTTGATTTGGATCGAGTTTAAGCATGAGACGATAAAAGATATTTCCATCTTTGAGATTTGGATAATCGATCGTTAAATGATCACTTGAATAAGACGTTGCAGAACCATCTTTACTTGCAAGCTTTTCAAGAGATCTCTCATACTTATATTCATATTCTCCACTATTATCTTTATTTGATACTGTTTCGCCATTATGTTCAATGATGTAACCAGTATTTTTAAACTGATACGTCCGACCTTTTGTTAATGATGAAAGATCACCATACGTTTGATAGCTGAACTGAAAGTTTGTTGGCTTAAATTTTTCTTTATGATAAGCCATGATCTTTAGTTCATAGGACTTCACAGGAGTTGAATCATTATCGTTATTGACTTTGTTATGATCTGCATCATAACAAGTTAAACTCCAAGTATAATCCTCAC
>ONFH01000311.1 GCA_900317015.1 uncultured Erysipelotrichaceae bacterium
ATGGCCTTCTTCCCAGGCATCTTTAATGTGTGAAGGTTTTGTAGCTGACCTTCTCCAAACAGCACTCTTGTTGGTGCAAAAAAATTATACGTTTTTATTGTCATTCTTCCTTTCGTACTATGATTGAAGATCAGAGATGACCTGGGCGATCCACTGATCAATGACACTTTGTTTTGTGATGAGCTGATCTCCACCCGTCGAATCAAACTGGATCTTCATTGGATCCATGATTCTAGCGCCTCTAGCGAGCTTCTCCATATCCTTAATGACATGACCAGGCCAGCCCCCATTAGTCATAAAAGGAATTACTGTTTTTCCTTTTCAATTTGTCTCATGTAAGAATGTATGAATGGCCGGCGCCATCGTATACCACCATGTTGGTGTGCCAACGGCGATCACATCATAATCATCGATATTGACATCAAGAGGTTTGAGCTCTGGCATAAAGCCTTCATTGACTTCTTTATGTCCTTGTTCAACAACATCATTATAGCCGCCCTCATAAGGAATCTTTGTCTCAATTTTTACAAGATCACCATGCATCGCTTCTGCTAATGACTTTGCAATCTTTTTGGTATTACCATTTGACCATGAATAATAAACCACTAGTCCTTTTTCACTTTTCTCGGCCTCACTTTCAAGTCATATTGTAGTGATTCCAATATGAAATGTACAATGCCTATTATGAGAGTGTCTTATGCATCAGATGCATAGTACAAGCAAAAAAGACCCATGATCTCTCATGAGTCTTCATCGTTTAGGCTTTAAAACTGCTCTTGAACTGATCGAAGATGCTCTTTCTTGTGTTGCCCGTCTGAAGCTTCTTATAAAGATCTTTTTCACTCTTTGTCAGCTTCTTAGGAATCTGGACTTCCACTGTGACATATTCATCACCAGCACCATTGCCACGTAAGGATTTGACACCCTTGCCTCTTAAACGTAATTTCGTATTTGGCTGAGTTCCGGCCGGAATGTTCATTTGAACATCACCATAAACAGTTGGGACATCCACACTGCATCCTAATGTTGCATCAACGGCTGATACAGGAATCGTGATATAAATATCATTGCCCTGACGAGTAAAGTGTTTATGTGGACGGACATAAATTTCAACGTATAAGTCACCATTTGGACCACCGTTGACACCACGGCCACCTTTGCCTCTGACACGTAACTGCTGATGCGTATTGATGCCAGCAGGAATATTTAATTCCACTGTGGCATTCTTATTCTTGTAGCCCTTACCGCCGCAGACTGGACAGATCTTCTTGATCTTTTTACCAGTGCCGTGACAGTCTGGACAAGTCGTTTCCTGAACGAATGTCCCAAATGGGGAACGCTGCTGCGTACGCACACGACCCGTCCCGCCGCATCGTGAACATGTACCAATATCAGATGGAGACGCAGCCCCTGATCCATGACAAGCACTACATGTCTCATCATAGTTGATCTTAATTTCGGTCTTCTTACCTCTGATGGCATCCATAAAGTCAATATTCATCTGCATGAAGCGGTCTTCGCCCTGTCGAGGAGAATTATCCTGGGCACGGGAGCGTCCTCCGCCTCCACCAAAGAAGGATCCGAAGATATCACCAAAGTCCATATCATCGAAACCGCCAAAGCCAGAGAATCCGCCACCGAAGCCGCCAGCTCCTGCACCGCCCTGTTCAAAGGCTGCATGTCCATAACGGTCATACGCTGCTTTTTTATTTTCATCAGAAAGAACTTCATAGGCTTCGTTGACTTCCTTGAATTTCTCTTCTGCATCAGGCGCTTTATTCACATCTGGATGGTATTTTTTGGCCATCTTACGATAAGCACGTTTAATTTCATCCTGGGTCGCATTACGATCGACACCAAGGACTTCGTAGTAATCTCTCTTTTCTGCCATGCTTACACCTCTTTCTCACAACGAAATCCAAGGCTCGCGCCTTGGATTTTAATGATTAGTTCTTTTCAGTATAGTCAGCATCTACAACGTCATCATCTTTGTTTGAGTTATTGTTTGATGCACCGGCATTACCTGTGTTGGCATTTGTATTTGCGTTCGCACCGGCATTGCCTGCGTTCTGATACTGATAACTTGCCATCTGCTGAGCCATCTGTTCTAATTCATTCATGCGGGATTCAAGGGTAGCCATATCGTTTGCATCTAAGGCTTTCTTTAATTCATCTCTTAATGATTCAGCCTGTTTCTTCTGATCTGGCGAGATCTTGTCACCCTGTTCTCTTAATGCTTTATCAATTTCGTTGATCATCTGTTCAGCTTTATTCTTTGTTTCGATGTCTTTCTTCATCTTTTCATCGGCATCCTTGTTCGCTTCAGCTTCCTTGACCATACGATCGATTTCTTCATCGCTTAAGCCAGTTGAGTTCTGGATCGTGATAGACTGTTCCTTGTTTGTCTTCATATCCTTAGCTTTTACATTAACGATACCGTTAACATCGATGTTGAATGTAACCTGGATCTGTGGCACACCACGTGGTGCAGGTTCGATACCATCTAACTTGAATAAGCCTAACTGCTTATTATCTTTAGCCATTGATCTTTCACCCTGTAAAACGTTGATGTCTACAGCAGGCTGGTTATCAGCAGCCGTTGAGAAGATCTGTGACTTTTCTGTAGGAATTGTTGTATTACGTGGGATCAATACTGTCATGACACCACCCATTGTTTCGATACCTAATGATAATGGTGTAACATCAAGTAATAAGACGTCTTTAACATCACCAGCGATGACACCACCCTGGATACTAGCACCCATAGAAACAACCTCATCTGGGTTAACTGACTTGTTAGGTTCCTTGCCAAGTAATCTCTTAACAGATTCCTGAACGGCTGGGATACGAGTAGAACCACCGACTAATAAAACTTCATCGATTTCACTAGCGCTCATGCCAGCATCAGATAATGCCTGATGAACTGGACCTTCAGTTAAAGCAACTAAGTCGCTTGTCAATTCATCAAATTTAGCTCTTGTTAATGTCATATCAAGATGAACTGGACCATTAGCACCAGCTGAGATGAATGGTAATGAGATCTGAGTCTGCATCATACCAGATAAGTCTTTCTTTGCTTTTTCGGCAGCATCTTTAATACGCTGCATAGCCATCTTATCTGTTGATAAGTCGATGCCCTGTTCTTTCTTGAATTCAGAAACCATCCAATCCATAACTTTCTTATCGAAGTCATCGCCACCTAAGTGGTTGTTACCAGCAGTTGCTAATACTTCGAATGTACCATCTGCTAAGTCAAGGATAGAGACATCGAATGTCCCACCACCTAAGTCATAAACTAAGACTTTCTGTTCTTTATCAACTTTATCAATACCGAATGCTAAGGCAGCAGCTGTTGGTTCGTTGATGATACGTTTAACATCCAAACCAGCGATCTTGCCGGCATCCTTAGTGGCCTGACGCTGAGCATCGTTGAAGTATGCAGGAACTGTGATAACAGCTTCTGTAACCTTTTCACCTAAGTAAGCTTCAGCAGTTGCCTTTAAGTTCTGTAAGATCATAGCTGAAATTTCTTCTGGTGTATAATCTTTACCATTAACATGAACTTTATAATCTGTACCCATATGTCTCTTAATTGAAGAAACTGTATCTGGGTTTGTGACAGCCTGACGTTTAGCGGCTTCACCAACAATAATTTCACCATTCTTGAAAGCCACTACAGATGGCGTTGTTCTCATACCTTCTGGGTTGGCAATAACTTTTGCTTCACCATTTTCCATAACGGATACACATGAATTTGTTGTACCTAAATCAATACCAATAATCTTGCTCATAGTTATATTTCCTCCTATTCACTGACCTTGACCAATGTTGCTCGAATGACACGGTCTTTTAACATATATCCTTTTTGTAATTCCTGGACGACCATATTTGGTTCAACTCCATCGACCTTTTCAGTCATGACAGCCTGGTGGAAGTTTGGATCAAATGGTTTGCCCTCGGCCTCGATGGCTTTGACACCATTCTTTTCTAAAATATTCATAAGCTGATCATGAATCATCTGATATCCTTTCAGGAAGTTCTTCAAATTTTCATCACCGGCTTCACTTGCGAGTGATCGTTCGAAGTTATCAATCACAGGTAACAGTTCTTCAATAAAGCTCTGCATCATGAATTTCTTTTGGTTATCAAATTCCTTGTTCATACGTTTCTTCGTATTTTCCATGTCGGCAAAGACTTTATAATATTCTGTTTTCCACTTTGTCACTTCATCTTGTAATGCCTTGATCTTAGCCTCAGAATCATCTTCGGCCTTGGCATCTTTATCTTCAGTTTTTACGTTCTTGTCTTCCTTTACTTCCTCAGTATCGTTGGCCTGAACGTTTTCATCTTTTTCTTCTTTCACTTCTTCTTGTTTCTTTTCTTCTGCCATGGTCTCACCTCTCATCATCGTCATCGCTGTATTCTTCTTTGATTAGCTTCTCTATACTGTCGCTGACATATTCCACTAAAGAGACGACCTGCTCGTAAGGCATTCTCGTTGGTCCCACCACGGAGATCGAACCTTTTGATTCCTTACCGGTATCGAAGGTTGCAGATACGACGGATACATCATTTAAATCATTAAATGGTGTTTCTTCACCAATTCGTACCGTGACCCCATCTTCGCTGTCGCTTGTTGGTTCTAGCAGTTTCCAGTTGGAAGAATTTTCAAAGGCAGAGACAAGCTTTCTTAACTTGTTTACGTCATTGTATTCAGGCTGATACAAGATGTTATCACGACCTGAAAAATAAACGTTCTGTTTCGCAAATTTCATAAATGCTTCCAGGAAGGCATTGAATAAGACTTCATGTTCCTTCACTTTCACATTTAGAATTGGTCTGACATCATTTTCGAGTTTCTCGACGACATCATCAATAGGCGTTCCTTGCATCGTATCATTGATGACACCTACACATGCCGTCAAATCATCCATCATTGACTGATCCTTGACTGAGAATGTTCTATTTTCCACATGTCCCTTATCGGTCACAAT
>ONFH01000307.1 GCA_900317015.1 uncultured Erysipelotrichaceae bacterium
GTATATAGAAAATCTACAAAAAGCAGACGTCGAAGCCAAAGCTGATGAATATGATGGATGCTTCCATGCCTTTGATCTGTTCGGTAGTAAAAAGCCGATTGGTAAATTAGCTACACAAAACTGGCTGAAAGCTTTTAAGTATGCAGCAGAACATGACTTTGCAAAACAAGAAAATGATTGAATATTGAAAGACTTTCCTTTAATGTGATATTGAAAAAGAATCATTAGGATAATCGATGATGATATAAGAAAAGGTGAAAGTGTTTTATGGAAATCAGAAGAGAAAGACCAGCAGATTATGAGATGATATATCAGGTTATCAAAGAAGCTTTTGCCAGTGCTGATCGATCCGACGGCAATGAGCAGGATCTTGTTGTGGCACTAAGAAAAGGGGAAAGCTATATTCCCGAACTGTCACTTGTGGCCACGATCGATAAACAGATCGTTGGTCATATTATGTTTACAAAAGCATTGGTCAATAACACTCCCGTTTTAGCACTGGCGCCTTTATCGGTTTTACCAGCTTTCCAGCATAAAGGTGTTGGCACAGCACTGATTAAAGAAGGGCATCGCTTTGCCAAAGCATTAGGGTATGGTTACTCTGTCGTTTTAGGCAGTGAGACCTATTATCCTAGATTTGGTTACAAGCCAGCTGATTCGTTTGGCATCTTTGCCCCATTTGATGTACCTAGAGAAAACTTCATGGCTTTTCAATTAGATGCATCGGCTAAAAAACTTAATGGAACGATGGAATATGCGAAGAAATTTGGTATTGCATAAATGAATTATAGAATGATGGAATGTCTTTGAGGAGAATTCCATCATTTTTCTTTTCGAGTAAGAATATCATTTTCATCTTGAGAATGTTTCATCTGCTTTCAAGAACGTTTATAATAATAGGAAGAAGTGGAGGAGCATATATGAAAGCATTAACTCTGTCGCCTGATGAGGCGCTCACAAGATTAAGAGATGGCAATCAGAAATGGCTTGCCCATCAGCCATTTGAACATTTAAATGTTGAAGATGTCCAGGACTTAGTGGAAGGACAGTCTCCTTATGCGGTCGTTATTACTTGTTCAGATTCAAGAGTCATTCCAGAAGCTATTTTTGATGCCAATACCGGTGACCTTTTTGTCATTCGAACAGCAGGGAATACGATTGGTGATGAAGCTATGGGCAGTATTGAGTATGCCATTGAACATTTAGGCACACCACTTGTCCTCATTTTAGGACATACACAATGTGGAGCCATCAATGCTGCTATTCATGGTGAAACAGGTACACATATTGATGCCATCGTTAAAAGAATCACCGTTAATATTGATCATGAAACAGATGCCTATAAAGCATGTTGCCTCAATGTAAAGCAGGAAGTCGCAAAAGTGAGAAAAGATGTCAAGTCGATCAATGATCAGGCTAAGGTCGTTGGTGGTGTCTTTTCTATTGAAACAGGGAAAGTGACATTCTTATAAGTCATGATATGAGACTGCTAGAAGTGCAGTCTCATATCACTTTATTGATCAGTGAAAGGATAATGATATGGAATTTATTGCATTAAATAAGGATGATAATCAGATTCAGGAGATGTCGATCATGGCAACGGCTATTGTCAGAGAACACTTTGATCCGCTTATTGGGCAAGCCCAAAATGACTATATGATCTCCAAATTTCAAACTCCAGAGTCCATCAAGAATCAGTTAGAACATGGTTCTCATTATTTCTTTGTCCAAAAGGATCATCAAACGATTGGCTTCTTAGCCTTTTATCCAAGAGGGAATGCTTTGTATTTGAGTAAGTTCTATTTGTATAAAGCCGAACGTGGGAAAGGCTATGCTCATGAAATGATGGCTTTTGTAGCTCAGAAAGCAAGAGACCGTCAGCTATCGGCTATAGAGTTTAATGTGAATAAACATAACGATGCCTGTCGTGCTTATGAAAAGCTGGGATTCAAGATCATCAGAAGTGAAAAGAATGATATTGGGCATGGCTTTTATATGGACGATTATGTGTATCGTTTAGATCTTTAGAAATTAGAAAGTAAAGGAGGACTTGATGATGGAAATTTACATAATTCGCCATGGTGAGACCGATGGCAATAAGAAAAATCAATTACAGGGAAGACGTAATATTCTTTTGAATGAAAAGGGAAGAGCTCAAGCCAAAGAGGCAAGAGAAAAATTAAAAGACATTTCTTTTGATGTCGTGTATTCAAGTCCACTTGATCGTGCCAAAGAAACAGCACAGATCGTCACAAATCAATCGTGTCCGATCCTTTTTGATGATCGTCTTTTAGAGATGGATTATGGTCCTTATGAAGGTGTTGATCTGTCTCATCCACCAAAAGAGATCATCGAATTCTTCCAGGACTTCACTCATAACAAAGCTCCCGAGGGGATGGAGCAGTTAAGTTCTGTGGTTCAACGTTCTCGTGATTTTTTAAATAGTCTCGTTCATGGACATCATGATCAGACAATCTTACTTTCTACACACGCCATTGTGATGAAAGGACTTTTAGAAGTGCTCATTTCTGAATCTAAAGGTTCCTTCTGGTCTAAGTATATTGGCAATTGTGCCATTTATCATACGACTTGGAATGGTCATGAATTTATCAATACCAAAGAGTTGTAAGCAGTTTAAATAGGCATGATAGGATAATTATTCATATAAATCAAATGAATGTTGGAGTACTAATTAATTACCATTCAAACCAGATCAAGTAAAATATTCCTCCTGTCAACAAGCTTCTGCTTTTAGAAGCTACAGATCTCATTTCACATCTTTGATGTCATCATTTATTTCATAACGATTTCATCCTTATCATTTAGTGGATGTATGATGAATGCAAATAAGTAATCAAGTGGGGGGAGCTAAACAGCCTTTCCCACTTTTTTATTCATGAGAGTTTTACAGTTCAAGTTATAATGGTTTCAATTTTTACTGATCAAATCAGAATATTTTATATTTTTGTGCATTGCTTTATTTTCGTACTTTTCTTTGGTTATCCTAAAATAAAACGCGGTTTGTTTCATCTTTTGTAACAAAATCACAATATATCAGCCTCTGAAATCAATCATTCAAGCATGAATTCTGAATGGGCTAAACTATATCTTTTATCCTTTA
>ONFH01000304.1 GCA_900317015.1 uncultured Erysipelotrichaceae bacterium
TTAATGAATGTCCCTGTTGCTTTAGCAAGTGCGATGTCGACAGCATCCATTCCAGCCATTTCTGGCAGTTATGCGAAAAAACAGATGAAGAATGTCCGTGATGCCATTGAAAATGCCATTTCGGTATCTATGCTCATCATCATTCCTTGTGCGGTTGGACTTGCGGTGTTAAGTTATCCGATCATGGGTGTCTTATTCCCACAGAAGGAAACGATCAATCTAGCAAGTACATGTTTGAAGATTGGTGCGAGTGCCACGATCTTCTATGGGATCTCAACAATTTCCAATGGGATCTTACAGGGCATGGGCAAACCACGTATTCCGCTCATTAATGCGGTGGTCGCTTTGATCGTCCATGTCATTCTCATCGTCATCTTGTTATTCTTAATGCCACAAAGATACTTACGTAACTCACTCTACATGTTAGCCATTGGGACAACGGTCTATGCCTTCCAGATGTGTATCACAAACCAGCGTGCTTTACTCAAGATCGTTGGCTTCAAATACAAATGGAAACGTGTCTTCATTATTCCAATCGTTGCCAGTGTGATCATGGGTGTGGTGGCTTACTTCAGTTATGAATTGTTATTTGCATTAACAAGACGTGTGTTCTTACCACTCATCATTGCCATCGTCTTGGCCATGGTCGTCTACTTTGCGATCATCCTCTTCCTTTATAAGGATCATCCACAGACGATCTATAACATTCCCGGTGTCGATAAGTTAGCACGTAAGATTTATAAAAAATAGGATATGAAAAGGAACCATCAACAAAAATGGTTCCTTATTTTTTTATTATTTTGTTTTTTCATCGATCAATTCACAAAGATCACGAACCGTCTTGATCTTCAAGAGTTCATCATCTTCGAACTGCGTGCCAATTTCTTCTTCTAAAGCAAACACTAAGTCGACTAAATCTAAGGAGTCGATGCCTAAATCTTTAAAGTTTGAATCTAAAGTTAATTCCTGACCATCTAATTTATCAGCTAAGCCTTCTTTAATTTTATCAAAGTAATCCATTATTTTTCACCTCAAAACAAATTATTGCACGAATACCACTAAAACTCAATAGTTTTGCATTCCTCACGAAACTTGTCCATATAATCTTGAAAACGGGCATTGGCAAGCTTTCTCTTACGATAGTACGTACCTGGATTGTAGCACTTCTCATACCAGTGATCGACATCAAAGAAATCACGCATCACGATCTCATAGAATTCATGACCGATGACGTTCTTCGCCTCTTCAACGTAGTGGACATAATGTTCTAACATCAGCTTCTTTTCCACCATACATCTTAAATAATCCTGGGGACGATTCTGTAAACGCTCCGTAAGCTTAGGCTTCGGATAGTAATTGGCCTGTTCCATTTCTTTCAATAAGGATAAATCATAAGCATACAGACTCAAATAACGATTCATGTGTTTCATACAAAAACACCTCCTACTTAGTTAAACAACTTTGGGAGGTGTTTCTTCGCACTTTTGTATCAATTTTGTGAAAAAGATTAAATTAAGAAGCTTTCTTTGAGATCTAAGACCTCATCACGAGACAATCCACATGTTTCTAAATACGCTTCGGCACTGCCATAATGTTCATAAAGATAGTCAAGCATAACCATCATATAACGTGGTGAAGAGGATAAATATTCCTTCGCATCATGATCGACCTGCTTTTCGAGTTCATCCATGATCTGTTCATTATTGCTATAAGATTCACTATAGTCTTTGACAATATCATATTCATGGCATCCCGCTAGGTCTAAGAGTAAAGCGGCTATGATGCCGGTTCTATCCTTACCCGCTGAACAATGGAATAAGACACAGTCATAAAGATGATCTAAAAAGACCTTGAAGACCTGTCGGATTGACTCTTTATGCGCTTCAAGCGTATAGATATACACACCGCCTAAGTCGGCATATTCTCTCACTTCATCAGGGACGATCTTAACGACCTGATCATCCATTAAATTGATCTCAATATTTTCAAAACGGTCATCATCTAAGAAACGAGACTTCATGATGCGCTTTTCAAAATCGGAACGTAAGTCAATGACCGTACGTACCCCATAATCATAAAGCTGATCAAGATCATCATCGGTGCATAAGTAAGGACCAGAGGCACGGACATAATGATGGGCCTTTGTATAATGGCCATCCTGTGTCTCATAACCCCCTAAGTCTCTGGTATTTGGCATATGATCAAGCTTAATATAACGCTCTTCTCTTGTCATGTACTGCATGATTAATTCTCCTCGTATGGACGCACACGTAAGTGCACGCCTAATTCATCACAGATCTTCTGTGATAATGCGATCTCTTCATCAGAGATGACATGATCGACAACACTCATGACAACATGAGGAACATAGTCTTTACATTCCTTGGCAAAGGCTTTGACATAATCCTGTGAATCAGGACCGAACTTGCTGCGAGTTAATTTATAGAATTCTTCCTTATAAGGGGTATTTAAAGAAATAGAGACTGTATCGACACGACCCTTTAATTCTGGAATCACATCACGATTATGGATCTGATTTGCTAAACCATTCGTATTCACACGAATAGGAAGATCAGGTCTTTCCCCTTTCAGATAATCGGCGACTTTCATTAAGTCATCAAAACGTTCTAATGGTTCTCCAAAGCCACAGAAGATAACTTCTTTAAAGTTTTTCAGATCATATTTCTTAAATTCATCAATGATCTCTTCAAACGTTGGTTCACGATCAAGCCATAAGCTATTCGTCTTCGCCATATGCTTCTTACTACGTAAGCAGAAGGTGCAGGCACAAGGACAGCGGTTCGTACTATTGACATAGACTTTGATGCCCTGCTCCATTTCTTCTTTAGAGATGTTCTCTAAATTCACATAAACACCACCAGGATGTACGGTATATAAAATTGTCATAAATTTATTCCCCCAGTTCACTTAAAAATTCTTCAAAAGCGAGACCATAATGATTAGGTATATGATTGGCTTCACAAAAGCCGATGCATTTGCTTGTAAAATCAACGGCACGCTTGACAGATTCATAAAAACTATGACCATTGAGATAACTGCCGGCAATGACGCTCGTCATGGCATCACCCGTTCCCGAACGGTCCCCACCGATACGATCCACCAAGATCGGCTTGGTCTTGCCTTCATCATACACGAAGTTGAGGATCTGATGTTCATTATAGCTGATTCCCGTGACGACGATATGCTTAGGTCCAAGCTTCGTTAAACGATCACACTTCTCTTTTAACTCATCTAGATTTAGAACATGATCAGGATAAGGTTCATCAAGTAATGTACAAAGCTCCGTTAAATTCGGTGTTAAGATATCCGCATAAGGCACAAGCTCTTTCATCTTATTGGCCAGTTTTGGTGTATAGGTCTTATATAAATGACCATAGTCCCCCATCACGGGATCGACAATAACGACCGTCTTTGGTCCCTTGAAGTTCTTGAAGAAGTCGATGACGATATCGACCTGTTTCTCACTGCCTAAAAAGCCCGATGCAATCCCATCAAACTCAAGGTGAAGATCCTTATATGTCTGGATATAATCACTCATCTTATCGGTATAATCATCAAAATAATAAATGGGAAACTGCGTATGCGTACTTAAGATCGCCGTTGGTACCGGAACGGCCTGAATCTTCATGACGGAAACAATGGGTGCCATCACGGCAATCGAACACCGTCCAAATCCTGTTACATCATTGATCAACGCTATGCGCTTTTGTCTCATTTTCAGGCCCCCTTTTTTGGTAGTCTAACACAAATTACGGCCATTGTGAAATGGGAGACTTAAAAATCAATGAGTTATTTAGAAAAGATGCATTTTACTCGTTATTTGTATTTTCTTTTGATAAA
>ONFH01000303.1 GCA_900317015.1 uncultured Erysipelotrichaceae bacterium
AAGCGACCGTTGTCGTCTTACGCTACATGGCGTGGCAGAGATACCACTTCCATTGGGCGAAGCACAATGGGAGTGGAGAATTCATATTATGATCTTAACTTTAACATGTGGCGCTTTCTCTGGCATGATGATCATCTCCCAGGCAAGTGGGGTGGCGATCAATATGATTGGTATGGTTCCCGCTAGTGCAGCCATCGCCGTTTCCGTCTTAGCTTTATTTAATGCTTTAGGACGTATCGTCGCAGGTTTTATCTCAGACCGTATTGGTCGCATCAATACATTAGCAGGGGCTTTAGTCCTTTCGATGATCGGTCTTATTGCATTATATATGTGTCATAAAGGGACGGTTGCTTTATTCTATGCCGGAATCGCTGTTGTCGGCATCTGCTTTGGTTCATTCATGGGCGTCTTCCCAGGCTTTACAGTTGACCGCTTTGGTCCCAAAAATAATTCTGTCAACTATGGCATTATGTTTATTGGCTTTGCATTAGCTGGTTACTTTGGTCCTTCTGTCATGCGTTCGATCTTTGCGACAGATGGTGCTTATCAGCGTGCTTTCTTAATTGCTTTATTATTTGATGTCGTTGGAATCTTATTAACATTTGTATATCGTGTTGTTTTAAAGAAAACTGAAGGAGGAAATCACTAATGGAAAGAAAATATAAACATCTCGCAAGTCCTATTACAATTGGTCGTACGACCTTCCGTAATCGTATGTTCTCAGCCCCAATGGGTGGAACAGATATCACCAATGATGGCTGTATTGGTCCTAAATCAACTGCTTTTTATGAATTACGTGCGAAAGGTGGCGCAGCTGCTGTCACAGTTTCTGAATGTATGGTCCATAAATCAGATGGCTCGCATGCTTATCGTTTGGATGAATCTATTCTGAATTCATTAGCGGGAGCGACTTATACGGCTGATGCCATCAGAAGACATGGGGCTATTCCTTCATTAGAACTTTCTCATTCAGGGATGTTTGCTGGAACATATATGACGGATAAAACACGCCAGCATGAACTGGTTCAGTATGGTCCATGTGATACAGTGAGAGCGGATGGTGTTCAGGTCAAAGCTTTAGATGAAGATATGATCACAGAAATCGTCAAAGCGTATGGCCATGTAGCCGGCCTTGCCAAACGTGCCGGCTTCGAAATGATCATGATTCATGGTGGTCATGGCTGGCTCATCAATCAGTTCTTCTCACCATTATTTAATCATCGTGAAGATGAATATGGTGGCTCCCTTGAAAATCGCTGCCGCTTTGCGATCCGTGTCTTGAAATCTGTAAGAGAGGCTGTTGGTCCTTATTTTCCTATTGAATTTCGTATGAGCGGCAGTGAATTTGTCGAAGGGGGTTATGATCTAAACGATGGTATTGAAATTGCGAAAATGATTGAACCTTATGTCGACATTATTCATGTTTCAGCGGGGACTTATCAGAAGACCTTTGGTATTACGCACCCTTCAATGTTTGAAGAACATGGTCGTAACGTTTTCTTAGCTGCTGAAATTAAGAAGCATGTGTCTAAACCAGTAGCAACGATCGGTGGTCTTAATGATCCTGCCCAAATGGAAGAAATCATTGCCAGTGGCAAAGCGGATATCGTTTATATGGCTAGAGCTTTATTAGCAGATCCATTCTTACCACGTAAAGTTGTCGAAAATCGTGAAGAAGAGATCGTCAAATGCTTACGTTGCTTTACTTGTATGGCTGAAAGAGCGGCAACGTCTACACGTCGCTGTACGGTCAATCCACTCATCGGTCGTGAACTTGAAGGTGATGAAGTGACACCGGCTACGACGAAACGTAAAGTTGTTGTTGTGGGTGGCGGTCCTGGTGGCCTTTATGCCGCTTACACAGCTGCAAGAAGAGGGCATGAAGTCGTTCTTTTCGAAAAGGAAAATGAAGTGGGTGGCATCTTAAAAAGTGAACAGGCGATCCCATTCAAGCATGAAATGTATGAACTTTCTGGAACCTATGCGTTACTTGCGAAAAAAGCAGGTGTGACATTTAAGATGAACACTTTAGCGACAAAGGAAATCGTGGAACAAGAAGATCCATATGCTGTAATCATTGCCACTGGATCAACACCACTAGTACCACCAATTCCTGGACTTGATGGGGAAAATGTCGTCATCGTTAATAATTACTATAAGGAAAAGGAAAAAGTCACTGATCATGTCATTGTCTTTGGCGGCGGGCTTGCTGGCTGTGAATGTGCGATCCATTTAGGCATGGAAGGAAAACATGTCGAATTAGTAGAAATGCGTGATGAATTAGCACCAGATGCCAATATTCGTCATCGTCCATTATTACTTGCTCAGATCAATAAGTATGTCAACGTTCATACGGGCTTAAAAGGTGTGAAAGTCACTCCTGAAGGCATTCTTTGTGAAGACCGTGATGGCCATGAAGTGCTTGTTGAAGGAACAAGCGTGATCTGTGCCTTAGGTCAGCGTTCAACGATCAAGGCTGTGGAAGAATTATCTGATACAGCACCATTTGTTCGTGTCATTGGTGATGCATCTAAAGTCTCTACAATCACAAATGCAGTTTACTGGGGCTATCACGCCGCTTTAGATATCTAATATTAGGA
The DNA here is from genome assembly GCA_900317015.1 of uncultured Erysipelotrichaceae bacterium. Lineage (GTDB taxonomy): Bacteria > Bacillota_I > Bacilli_A > Erysipelotrichales > Coprobacillaceae > Intestinibaculum. The sequence goes on from ONFH01000303.1 coordinate 2,601, forward strand.
TCCGTTTTTCTAAGAGTTCTCTTTCCGAAAAACGGATTTTTTGTATGGGTTATAAACAAATAGAATTTGACATAGAAATTGTACGATTCTATAATGGTCCTGTAATCGGACTAATAAGGGAGGCGGAGCATTTGATCGATGAGAATGTAAAAGCGAATAGGGAACAATTTGGAAAACTGTGGCAGAAGGTCACGATGATCTACAGTGATTATGCCCGCTCTCAGGGCATCAACTATACGACATTGCAAGTGCTGAAGTATATTTCTGAGATTCCCAACTGTACCCAAAAGATCATCTGTGAACAATCGTTATTACCAAAGCAGACGGTGAATACGATCGTTACGCATTTTTATAAGGATGGTTATGTTGAGTTAAGAGAACTGCCAGATGATCGTCGTGTTAAGTCGATCCATCTGACCAAGAAAGGAAAAGCGTATGCTGATGAAATTACGGAACGATTATATCGAGCAGAGTATCAGGCCATGGCGAACTTATCATCAGAAAGTCGGCAGGCATTAATAGAGAGTTTTCGCCAATATGCCACATTATTCCAACAAGCGTTAACACAAAATCATGATTTGTAAAGATCTCCATCAGATTTCTTGAGTTCAGAAATCGATGGAGAATAAAAATAAATAGATAGTCCGAAAATCAGACAAAAGTAGAAGGCTATTATGAATACATTTTTTATCGTTGGTTCCTCTTCCGGACTCGGAAAAGCAACGGCGAAATTATTTGCAGAAAAGGGATGGACTGTGATCGCCACGATGCGCACACCAGAAAAGGAACATGAGCTGACAGCTTATGAGCATGTAAAGCTTTATCCTCTTGATGTGACAAAACCAGAGCAGATTGAAGACACAGTGCACAAAGTCCTTGATTCACACGATGTTGATGTGCTTTTTAATAATGCCGGTTATGGTATGAAATGTAAGTTTGAAGATATGAGTGAAGATGTAATGATGCGTTCGATCAATACGAATCTGCTTGGCATGATCCGTGTGACTCAGAAGTTCATTCCATATTTCAAAAAGAAGAAAGCAGGGATGATCTTAACGACGACATCACTCGCTGGGGAAATGGGATTAGTTTTAGATGGTATTTATGCAGCGGATAAATGGGCTGTCACGGGACTTTGTGAAATGCTTTATCATGAGCTTGCCCCTTATCATATTCAAGTGAAGACTATTGTTCCAGGCGTTGTCAAAACGAATTTTAAAATGGAAATGTCGGCAATGGATGGCTATGAAGAAGTGCTTAAAAATTAAGTCAGCTTTTTAATGCCAGAAGATGTGCCGATGGAATTATCAGAAGAGGTCGCTAAAGATGTGTACAAAGCCGTTACTGATGGAGATGCCAATCGTATGCGTTATGTGACTGGACGTATTACAAAAGAGCTTTTAGCGAAAAAAGATGAACTTGGCAGTGAAGCTTTCCATCAGTATATTCGTGGACTTTTAATGAAAGAAATAGATTAAAATGAGTCAGACAACAGTGACTTTACGTGGTGGTTTAAAAATGCCACAGATTGGTATTGGAACATATCAAATGAATGGTGATCAAGCTTTATAAAACGTACCACTCTTTGTTCAATTAACACAAAAGTATCATAAATCTACGGTTCAGATCATTTTGAGATGGCATATTCAGGAAGGAACTGTTGTTTTCCCTAAGTCATTGAATCCCGAACATATTCAAGCGAATATTGATATTTTTGATTTTTCTTTAACAGATGAGGAAATGGATGCCATTACAGCATTGGATCGCTCACAAAGTTATTACGATTTTGGTAAGCTTCCCTTAGAGGAACAGGAAAGACAGCTTTCACAATTTATTTTACCTGATTAAATGAGGATGGAAGTCTTTTAAAAATCAAGGCAGATGCTTAAACAAGCTCTTGTTATGAAAATATTCATATTTTAGTCATATTTTTAATGAAAACCTTTACAATTTTCTGTATATTAAACATAGACACTTTTTTAGGAGGAAATTGTATGTTTGGAAAAGAATATGACGCATTGTCTAATGCCGCAACTGGAAAAAGTCAGCTGCTCAAGAAAAATCCTTTCGGCTATCTGCTACTAAGTGCCTTAGCAGGTATGTTCATTGGTTTTGGAAATCTCTTGATCAACGTTGAAGGGGGATTATTAAATGGCGCTCCTTATACGAAGATCGTGATGGGGGCATCCTTTGGGGTGGCCTTGAGCTTAGTTGTCTTAGCAGGGGCTGAACTGTTTACGGGTAATAACTTAGTCATGATGAGCGGGATATTGAAAAAGAAGGTCAAAGTGAGTGATGCCATCATCTTATGGATCGTCTGCTGGATCGGTAATTTATTGGGGTCTATTTTATTAGCTTTATTATTTCAGGCGTCTGGTCTCAATACACCAGCAACGGCGACTTTCTTATCAACTGCGGCAGCGGCCAAGATGAGTGCACCATTTGGGGCTTTGATCGCCCGCGGGATCCTTTGTAATATCTTAGTCTGCTTAGCTGTCTGGTGTGGGACGAAGTTAAAGAGCGATGCCAGTAAGCTGATCATGATCTGGTGGTGCTTATTTGCCTTCATTACATGTGGCTTTGAACATAGTATTGCCAATATGACGCAGTTAACAGTGGCACTTCTAGCACCTAGTGGTCAGGCCGTGAGCTTAGCAGGCTATGTTTATAATTTACTCACAGTGACATTAGGCAATATGATCGGTGGGATCTTATTTGTAGCTGTCCCATATTATATTGCGCAGATCAAAGATCAATAATGAAGACAAGCAGGGAAACCTGCTTTTTCATTTGCGCTTTTCCTCCTTCCTTGAGTCTGATATAATTGATACAACTTGTATTGGGGGAATGAAAATGAATATCAGAAGAGCACAAGTGAAAGATATCAGTGCCATTAATAAGTTATTAAATGAAGTGTTAGAAATCCATGCATCGATTCGACCAGATATTTTTATTTCTGGAACGACAAAATATACGAATGAAGAATTAGCGGAGATGTTAGAAGATGATGAAAAGCCAATCTTTGTCGCCGTGGATGAAAACGATGATGTCTTAGGTTATGCCTTTACGCAGATCCAGCATCAGCCATTCTCTAATAATATGGTGCCATTTACCTCTTTATTTATTGATGATCTTTGTGTCGATACATCAAAACGTTCCCAGGGCGTTGGGAAAGCCTTAATGAACTTTGTGAAAGAGGAAGCCAGACGTTTAGGCTGTTATGAAGTGACATTAAATGTTTGGGAAGGTAATGATTCCGCTATTGCTTTCTATAAGAAAAATGGCATGAAAGTCAAAGAAACAATGATGGAATTCATCCTTGATGAAAGTGAGAACTAGGAATGGAACTTAAAGCCAAAACATTTGATGAATTAACGACCAAAGAATTGTATGAGCTTTTGAAAGCGAGAGCCGAGATCTTTGTCGTGGAACAAAACTGTGTTTATCAGGATCTTGATGGTCTTGATGAACAAAGCCTTCATATCTTTTATGAAGATGAAGGGAAAGTCATCGCCTATTTACGTGCCTTCTATAAAGAAGATGACGTTGTTCAGATGGGACGTGTTTTGACCTTAGTTCATGGTAATGGCTTAGGTGGTCGTTTACTTTATGAAGGATTAAAGATCATTGAAGAAAAAATGCCATGTCAAGAGATCTATATTGAAGCACAGGCTTATGCCACCGGCTTTTATGAACGTGAAGGCTTTAAGATCACTTCCGGAGAATTTTTAGAAGATGGCATTCCTCATGTCCAGATGATCTTAGAAACAGGGACTCATTAACCAGAATGATATTCTGGTTTTTTCATATCAAAGATAATTGAGAAAGGAACATTTATGGGAACGAAAACTGCAATCAAAAAGGAATTCATGAAGGAATATGCGCATAAGAGTTTAGAGAGCATCACCATTAAAGAACTTTGCTTCAATACACCGGTGGCGAGAACAACGTTCTACAACTATTATCACAATATGGATGAATTAAAAGCGGAAATCGAAGATGATCTGATCAAGGATCTGCGACATGTGATCGAACAGGTCAGTGACCAGGGCATTAAAAAGATGGACTTTGAAGTCTTTCTTCATGCCACATTTACACTCATTTTAGAACACTGGTCTTATTTCTATGCATTCTTGATCCTTCAGCCGAACATGCGCTTTGAAGAGAAATGGAAAGAAGCCATCAAAGTGCATTTCTCTATGCGTTATCCTGAAGCCATTCATGCGCCTAATTATGAATTGATGACAGAGATGATGGCTTCAGCAGTCTTAGGAGGCTATCGTTACTGGATGAAGCATATTGAAGATGTAAATGAAAATGAATTTGTCAGAATGGTCAATGAGATGTTGAATGATTTTGTCGAAAAACTGAAGAAATCGTGAACACAGAACGCATTTGTGTCGTGTTGTTTCATTTTTAGACCCTCTATAATACAGATGAAAGAGAGGTACGAAAATGAACGATTTAATCATTCATGTTTTTCATACAGGTGAAGTCTGCGTAGCCCCAGCGCTTCCATTTGGTGGTGACTGTGGGATCCTGAAGGCTTCTGGAATCTTTGAGAAGAAGAGCCATCGCTTATGGCTGCCCGTTTCTGCTTACTTGATTGAAAGTAAGCAGGGAAGGATCTTATTTGATTGTGGCTGGCATCGTGATATGAGTCCCGATGGCGTTTATGATGAAAAAGCGCAGATCAAGTCTTTAGGCAGTCTTGCTTTATATAAAATCAACCAGGGGAGAATAGGAAAAGGGCAGGCTATCAATGAACAGCTAGAAACTATGGGCATCAAGCCAAATGACCTTGATTATGTTCTACTTTCCCATCTTGACTGCGATCATGCCAATGGATTAAAGCTTATCTCTGAGGCAAAACATATTCTCGTTTCTAAAGACGAGCTTGCTTTTAGCCAAAAAGGTCTTACTAATAGGATTCGTTATAATAAAGACTGGTGGGAAGGAACAAAGCTTGAAAACTTTGATTGGAATGGTCAGGAGGGTCCTGTTTATAAATCTTATGATCTTTTTGGAGATGGTCATTTCATGATGATCAATATTCCCGGCCACAGTGATGGACTCTGTGCTTTAAAGATCACCAATGATGAAGGACGATATGTCTTATTATATTCTGATGGCGGTTATGCGACCAAATCATGGAAAGAACAGATTCCTTCTGGTATTGCGGCCAATAGAGAAGAACAGAAGGCGTCATTAGTCTGGATCAAAGAAATGAGTGAAGATCCGAATTGTGTTGAATCACTCGCCAATCATGATGCAAATGTTTTTCCACATACGATCACCTTGTGAGGTGAGCAAATAAGAACACATATCATAGGGGATGCCGATGGCGACAAACTTTGCACTTTTGCGATGAAGATCAATGGTGATGATTTTTTAAAAAGATGCAAATCTTTCGCAATTTCATATTTCATCAAGTAGAATAGAGTCGTTAAAGGAGAAAAACGATGGAATTAAAAGATATGACAGAAAAGGAACAAGAACAGATCAGTCAGGGATTACCAACCGCTGAAATCTCAGACAAGGAAGCTGCCGAAAAGATCTTAGCCTTAGTTCCACAAGAATGGATCAAGAAGATTCCTTTTTTTGTAAGAAAACATGCCACGACAAAGACAATTGAAAGAATTGCTCATGATTATCCTGAACTTTATGCAGTCGCAAAAAGAGAAGGAGACCTGCCAGAGAAAGAACGTGAACAATTACGTCAAATCATTACCGACATCTTTGATGAAAAAATGAAGAAACATAAAATAAAGGAAGACTAAAGTTTTTAAGGCTTTCGTCTTTTTAGATGTGATATCATAAAAGGAGAAAGAAGGAATGTTCATTATGGATTACGAAAGTGCATCACAGTTCTGGATCAAGAAAGATCAGGAAGACGTTAAGATGAAGGAAGATGATCTCAAAAAAGCTATTGAAGACTATGTCACGCATCATAAAGTGTGTGCGTTAGCCTGTGCGTCAGGAGATTTTGTCCGTAATACACCAATTGAATACATCTATGTCGATGGCAGTTTCTATATGTTTTCAGAAGGTGGGCTGAAATTTAAAGCTTTGAAGGATAATAAGCATGTCTGCTTAGCCATCTTTGAGACCAATGCGTCCTTTGGCGGACTCAGTGGTCTGCAGGTGACAGGCGTAGCAGAGATGATCGAACCCTTCAATGAGGAATATGTAAAGGTCGTTGAAGCGCGTAAGATTCCGCTTGAAGCCTTAAAAAAGCTAGAAACGCCTATGAATTTGATCAAAGTGGTTCCCCAGGTCTATGATTTCTTAAATTCAGATTTTAAGAAGGAAGGCTATGGTCCACGTCAACAGCTGATTGTAAAGTAAAGAGAGGAAATCGTCATGAGTTTAACGGTCAATTTATACTACACCGGTCAAAACGGCTCAGCACAGGCATTTGTCAAGGAAATGGAAGAAAGTGGGATTGCGGATCGTATTCGCAAGGAAGCAGGCAATCTCAAATATGATTACTTCCAGTCCTTAGCAGATCAAGAGACGATCTTATTAATTGACAGCTGGGCAAACCAGGAAGCATTAGATGCTCATCATGCTTCAAGCATGATGCAGGATCTGGCAAGACTTCGTGAAAAGTATGATCTGCATATGCGTGTCGAAAGATACACTGATGCGAAAGAGAATGAAAGTGATGATCAGTTCATCAGAAAGTAGAAAAGAAGGAAGACATTTTCTTAGAATCTGTCTTCCTTTTCATATAAAGAATCAACGATACTGTTTTTCAACGATGCGATAGAGGATCGCTCCTAATTCATCGGGACTCATCTGACAACCCTCATTCAGCCATTTTTTCATGACCCCTAAAGCACCATCAATATTGTACTGATAGAGGATTGGAAACGTCCGCTCATCATATTTCCCTTGTTTCTTTAAGATTTCCTGCATACGTTTGGCTTGTTCTTCAATGATGTTTTCAATATAAGGACTCGTGAGATCATTATAGAAGAATTCACGATAAAAAGACTGATGATCATAGATCAGCTTTAAGATGTTCATACGATCCTGACTCATATCCTGGCTCGCAAAGGAGGCCTCCATCATTTCTTTTTCCTCTTCTTCAAACAATTCATAAATATCCTGGTAATTACGATAGAAGGTCGTCCGGTTGATATCGGCCTTTTCACAAAGCTCCTTGACGGTGATCTCCTTTAAATGTTTTGTTTTTAAGAGCTCCTGCAAGGCTTCATGCAGGAACATTCTTGTATATTTTTTACGTTTATCCATGATGTCTCCTTTTCTGCAACAATTCATTTTATTTTGTCGTATATGTTTCATATGTCGAATCATTGTTGGTTGTTTTTCCTTGTTAAATCCATGATAATGTAAGTGCAAAAGAAATGCAACACATGTTGCACAAGGAGGACAAAAAATGAAAAAAGGTCATGAAATAAAAAAAGTATTTGTAACAGGCGGTACAGGTTTCTTAGCCGGCTGGGTGATTAGAGAATTATTAGAAGACGGGTATCAGGTCAAGACAAGTGTCCGCGCCATGAAGAAGTCACAGAATGTTATTAAGATGTTAGAAAAAGAAGGCGTTTCAACAGAAAACTTAAGCTTTGCGGTGGCCGATCTTTCTAGCAAAGATGGCTGGAAAGAAGCCATGACAGGTTGTGACTATGTCATTCATACAGCTTCATCACTTGGTGGTGACAACATGGATGATCCATCCCTCATTCCAGTAGCTGTTGAAGGGGCTGATCATGTCATCAGTGCAGCCATTGAAGCCAAGGTCAAGAAAATCGTCATGACAAGTTCAGAAGCAGCTTCTTATCCTGATAAGAAGGATTCAAATCAGAATGTGAAAGAAGATTTCTGGACCGATGAAAACAATAAATATGTCACAAAATATATGATCTCTAAATTAGAAGCAGAAAAGCATGCCTGGAAGTTGATTCATCAGCAGTCTTATACAAAGATGGCAACGATCTTACCAGGAGCCATCATGGGACCAGCCATGGGTGGTCGCCATAGCAGTACAGATCTGATCTTCGAATCCATCTTAAAAGGACAGCCAGCACCAAAGGTCATCTATCCTGTTGGTGATGTTAGAGACTTAGCTCGCTTACATATTTTAGCTATGGAAAGTGAGAAGGCTGATGGCGAAAGATTCTTTGGCGAATCAGAAGAAATGACGATGCCAGAAATGGCCAATGTCTTAAGAGCAGCTTATCCAGATTATAAGATCAGTAAGGTCGTTATTCCTGATTTTGTGATCTCATTGATGGCACATTTTAATCCAGCCATGAAAGTGTTAAATACGATGACAGGATTAAAATATCATCGTGATCAGGGCAAAGCCAAACGATTATTAGGCTGGAACCCACGTAGTGCCAAAGAAACAGTCAAGGATCAGGTCGCTTACTTAATGAAAAACAATTTAATGGATCTTTAAGATAGAAATGTCGCATGACATTTTTTTAATTTCGTCATGTTTTCTATAATGAATAGGGTATTATGCAAAATGCGTATAAGCCATATGAAGGATAGGTATTAGAAAAAAGAAATCAGTGTGTATAGAATGAATGTGTAATCTTTAGAGAAAATGAGGAGGATCACTTATGAAAAACGTAGAAACATATAGTTTGTCGAATGGTGTAAAGATTCCTAAACTTGCTTTAGGAACATGGTTTATTGCCAATGAAGATGCAGCTGAAGCTGTAAGAAATGCGGCCAAATTAGGCTATCGTCATTTTGATACTGCACAGGCTTATGAAAATGAAGCCGGTGTTGGTGAAGGCGCGCGTACATGTGGCATCAAGCGTGAAGACTTGTTTGTCACAAGTAAAGTGGCAGCTGAACATAAAACATATGAATCCGCTGCACAGTCGATTGATCAGACTTTAAAAACGATGGGTCTTGATTATCTTGATCTCATGATCATCCATAGCCCACAGCCTTGGGTCGATGTCAATACTTCAGAGAATCGTTACTTTGCGGAAAACAAAGAAGTCTGGAGAGCTTTAGAAGATGCTTACAAGGCTGGTAAAGTCAGAGCCATCGGCGTCTCTAACTTCTTAAAAGAAGATATCGACAATCTTTATGACAGTGCTGAAATCAAACCAATGGTCAACCAGGTGCTTTGTCATATTTCTAATACGCCAAAAGATTTAATTGATTATTGTCAGAACAAGGGCATTGTGATGGAAGCTTATTCACCTGTTGCTCATGGTGAGATCTTAAAGAATCCAGAGATCAAGAAAATGGCTGATCAGTATGGTGTAACAGTCCCTCAGTTATGTATTCGTTATGATCTTCAGTTAGGTATGGTCGTTTTACCAAAGACCGCCAATCCAGAACATATGAGATCCAATGCTCAGGTCGACTTCGTCATCTCTGATGAAGATATGAAGACTTTAATGTCTATGGATCATATCAAAGATTATGGTGAATTTGGTTTCTTCCCAGTATTTGGCGGTAAGATGAAGTAACAAGACAAAGACTTGCAGTTCCATAAACAGGAATGATCAGGAAGATTTGTCTTCCTTTTCATTTTCTGCGTATTTTTGTACAATAGTAGAGAAAAAGAGAAAGAGGAGACGTTTATGGAACTTTCAGAAGATATTGAACAAGTGAAATCATTATTATTAAGTAATCCACGTAATAATTTAGTTGTGAAAAAAGGATCAGATTTAAAGGTCATCAAGAAAAAGGGGATCACGCCGGTACTTGACCTCTGTTTATCAAAGGCTAACTACCAAGGAGCCGTCTGTGCTGATCGAATCGTTGGGAAGGCGGCAGCCTTATTATATGTGTATTTAGGCGTTCACTTTGTCTATGGCCATGTTTTAAGCAGAGAAGCACAGAAATACTTTGAACGCTATCATATCTTATACGAGTACGAATTCTTAGTCGACATGATCGTCAATAAGACCAATGATGACTTTGACCCATTAGACAAAGCAGTGGCAGATCTCGATGAGATCGAGACAGCGCCACAGGAGATTCAAAAGGTCTTAAAAACATTGTAAAGGAGAAGAAATCATGGAATGCGAAGAAACCATTAAAGATATGCGTACGACCACGGATGAGGAACGTGCCGTGACAAGACGTAACAATCAGCTGATGTATGAAATGGATCATACCGATCCTCAGAGCTCTCGTTATCAGGAAATCCTGCATGAACTCTTTGCAGAAATTGGCGAAGGGAGCTTCGTCGCCCCAGGACTTCATGGGGCTGCCATGGGCAGTGTAAAGATCGGCAAGCATGTCTTTATCAATAATAATACATTAATGATGGCAAGAGGCGGGATCACCATTGAAGATGATGTTCAGATGGCTGCGGACTGCTCATTGCTAAGTAATAATCATGATC
>ONFH01000300.1 GCA_900317015.1 uncultured Erysipelotrichaceae bacterium
CAATTTATAATACTCCGAAAATATCAGTAATTTTCTCTTCATCAATTGTACGATCAGATGGTTTGTTTTCATTCTTTAACATGCTTTCAACACGTGATGTGATCGCTCCTTTGATAAACTGCTGAGGATCAATTCCTCTGAGTTCAAAGAAAAGCAAAGGATCTTCATCTAATCTGACCCCTACCCCATAAAGTGAAGCTGCAATGTGCTTACACATATAAGCATAGTCTGGGCATGAACAATCAAAATCAATTTCGGAAGGCTTCGGGAAGAGCCCATCTTCGCTTAGAAATAGCTCTTGCATATCTTTGGGGAATGTTCCTTCAATCAATTTTTCTAAGCTATCTAATTTGTGATGACAAGCTTTAACGATCTTTTCAATCTTCTTTTCTGATAAAGGACTGATACGAATCGTAATGCGATAAGGTGTCCCACGTGATCCTTGTACTAAGGCATGGATCACGCCTTTTTTAATTTTTAAATCAATAACACAGCCGGTGCGAACATAACGTTTACCACGACTTAAACGATTTTGAAAGTCGGCATAGCTTTCCAGATTACGACACCATTCTTTGCCCCACCAGCTCGTACAGACATTACGTCCGGTCGTTAATACGATAATGGGATCTAAGGTCTTACCCTTTTTGGCAGCTTTCTTCTTAGAGGCTTCCTGTTTCCGTTTTAATTCAGCTTCTGAAGGCTGAGTAAAATTTTTATAATAGTTATAATAGCGACTCATTAAGCACGACCTCCTTGATCATCAAGCTTTAAGAGATCTAATAACTGATCATCACTTAAGTTGGTGATCCAATTCTCTCCTGTTGTACCGATGATCTCATCCTGCAGATTCTTCTTTGCTTCAATCAATTCATCGATCTTCTCTTCAATCGTATTCGCACATACAAATTTATGAACGAGGACATTCTTTTTCTGACCAATACGGAAAGCACGGTCAGTGGCCTGATCTTCAACGGCAGGATTCCACCAGCGGTCAAAGTGAATGACATGATTAGCTTTTGTTAGGTTAAGGCCTGTTCCACCAGCTTTAACAGAAATGACAAGGTATGGAATATAAGCATCACTTTGGAATTTTTCGACGATCGCATTTCTCTTTTTAATTGGTGTGGAGCCATCGATCACATAACCACGAATGCCAAAGACTTCTTCTAAATAATCTGCTAGTGGTTCTGTCATTTCTTTAAACTGTGTGAAGACGAGCACTCTTTCTCGCTTTTCATAGATCTTTGTACAGATCTCCTTTAACATCAGAAACTTACCACTTTCTTCTGGTGCAAAGGTCTCCTCTCCTAAATATTGATCAGGATGATTACAGATCTGTTTTAATTTAATCAGAGAGCCGAGAATAAGGCCTTTCTTCTTAATGTCTGAACCTTCTTGTTCAGCTTCAATTAATCGTTGTTCTAATTCACCTACATATTTGCGATAAAGAACCTTCTGCTTATTTGACAAAGTAATGAAGCTCTTTCTTTCAATACGTTCTGGAAGATCCGAAATGATCGACTTATCGGTCTTTACACGTCTTAACATGAATGGTGAGATCATATTCTTTAACTTAAGATAGCCGTTATGATCACCAAGATTTTTTACAAATGTCTTGAACTCTGTCAACGTCCCAAGTAATCCCTGATCTAAGAAATCAAATTGCGACCATAAGTTTGAAAGATCATTTTCGACAGGTGTCCCAGTCATAGAGATTCTCATTTTGGCCTGAATTTCTTTAATAGAGCGTGTTTGCTTCGTCCGTGGATTCTTGATGGCTTGTGCTTCATCTAGGATGAGACAGCGCCATTTTCGATCCTGTAGGCAAGATAAGCGCGCTGCCATCTGATAAGTGGTGATGGTCAAAAATGCATTCTGTTTATTAAATTCTTCATCCAATTTTTTGGCAGTTTTACCATGTAAGATCAGCACGGACATCTCTGGCGCAAAACGTTCTGCCTCTTTCTGCCAGTTGCCAAGTAATGATGCTGGAGCAATCAATAAGACTCTCGCATTGGGTTCATCTTTTCGCATATTTTCTAGATAACCTAACACTTCAATCGTCTTCCCAAGACCCATATCATCGGCTAGACAAGCGCCAAAGCCTAAAGCATCCATGTAGGAAAGCCAAGTTGTTCCCACTTTCTGATAAGGTCTTAAAGTGGCATGGAATGTCTTTGGTGGCACTACTTCTGGAATAGCCTGTGGTCGTCTCATACTCTTCATAAAATGTGATAACCAGCTGCCATTCGTGATCGATGGTACTTTATGATCTTCTTGATCATCATCTTTCATCTGCATTCTTAATGCATCAAGTAAGGTGATCTCATGGGGATATCCTTCCATTTCTGATAAAAGCTGCTGCAGTTTTTCGTGATCGACTTCGATCCACTTCCCTTTCAAGAAAGAAAGTCCATTTGTTTCTTCAAGTAACTTTTGGATATCTTCTTTTGTTAGAACGACACCATCGACTTCTAATTCTGGTCTTAAAGAAAGAATTGAATCAAAGCCTAAGTCACCTTTCTGTTTATCGCCGATCTTTAATGAAAGTGAGACAGTATGCGTATGTTGGCGCCACCAGTTAGGAATACGACAGATAATGCCAGCCTTTTCAATTTCTTCTACATCTTTTAAAAATGCATAAGCTTCTTCAGCAGTTAATTTAATGCCATGAAAGAGTTCTCCTGACTCCATAAACTGCGCAATCAATGGTGAAATATCGGCAGCTTGATCTAATTCTGTTAATAAGTGGATCAGCTTTTCATTCTCCCCCTGATATTCTTTTAAAGCATAGCTTAAGGGAACATGCTTTGTTCTTCCATTCTTGTCTTTGGTCGCGTAAGTTGCTAAAAAGGCAAATGGATAGAGATCATCTTTGTTTTCGACGAGGTGAAAGAAGACACGTTCTGGCACGCGTAAGTTCTGATTCTTTTCTTCTAAATAGAGTTTGACTGTACCATTGTAGTCTTTGATTTCAGAAGTATAGATCTCCTGTAGTTTTTGAATGATATTGTTGATCCAATCTTCATTCACATTCTCAAAGCCAATGACAAATGGGACCGATAAGATCAGCTGATCCATTTCTGCTTCAGGAATCTCTACTTGGGCATTCTCTCGTTCGAGTTCAAGACCTGGTATAGATGTTAAGTTATTTAAGAAACTTCTAAAGATGCGCCATAAATAATCTTCTGAAGCACTTTTACGAGGCTTAGGGCCAAATCCTCGTTTATATAAGGTATGAAAACGATCCTTTTCATACTCATGAAGAAGATCACAGTCATCACTGTTCTTGACGTCTGGGTAGAAATCTTCTTCCGTAAAATAAAAATTCAATTTTGCTTCTCTGGGCATAGTATTCTCCCTTCTTTAGGATTTCTTCTTTTATCATAGCTTTCTCTTGTTCTCTTGTCCATCCTCTTCCTGTTTCAAAATATGTTTGACAAATTTTTATCAATAAATATACTTTTGAAGCATATCATTATTTTGTTAGAATTTGTAATATTTCTAAACATAGTTATTGGGTCTATATTTATTTTCTTGCGATTTATTCAACTATTTTTATATTTCTTTCTATAATGATATAAATCAGCTATCGCTCAAATCTTTAAAGGCCGCACATTTCAAGCGCTTTCTTTTTAAACTTTTGACCAATTTTAAAGTTGAAATGAGAATTAATCCTATCAAAAATGAATGTATTCATTTTAAGCAACATTTATAAAGATACGAATTTATATCGATTAAAACATGTAAATATAACTTCATAATCACTTGAATATGAGTCAAAAATGTTTCAATAATGAAATATACATATTAGGCATATTTGTAAATTCATCTATTTTAAGGAAATCACGAAAAAGGACTATGTTTGCCATAGTCCTAATGAGAGAGGAGATCTTCGATATCTTTTTGATCGTAGATCACACGTGAAAGAGATTCTGTTTCAATACGATATAAAGCATTGCCTAGAATATGTTCAGCAGCCTGTTCAAGACCACGAACGCCTGGCTGATCTTCATATTTTTGAATGATGACATCAATACCACCATCAGTAAGGACACATTCTCCTTTTTTCATACCTAAACGTTTCATCACTTTTGGCATGACATAATCAGTGAAGATGATCTTACGTTCATCATTTGTGTAATCAGGAATATCGATGACCGCAAATCTTGATAATAATGGATCACTGATCTTTGATCGATCATTGGCAGTGGCAATTGGATAAACACCATTCGTTGGAATCGTACATTCAATATAGTTATCAGTAAATCCTAAGCCATCTAATAACGTTAATAACGTATCTGCTGGATTGGATAAGCTATTGCCACTATCAGCCTTGTCTAATTCATTAATGATAAATACAAGATTTGATGAGCCGGCATTTTCAAAAGCTTCCATGATACGGCCTGGTTTGGCATTGGAATAGACACGTGGTGATCCCGTTAATGCTTCCGCATCATGGATCGTACTCATATCTAATGAGATCCAAGGCATCTTTAAGATTTTTGCAACGGCGTAGGCAATCTGTGATTTACCAGTTCCAGCAGGTCCCACTAAAAGTAGACCATAGCCTGGCAAAGTATGGGTACGATTGATCTGGATAATTGTTTCAATAACACGCTGCTTCACATCATCCATCCCGTAAAGCTCTTCATCTAAGATCTTTCTTGCTTCTATTGGGTCGATAGACGAGAAATAACTGTTCTGCCATTGAATGTTTAACATGATGGATAAAGCACGCTGAGCATGTCTCTTTTCGTCGTTTGAGATGGTATCTGACTTGACCATGGCAATATTACGATGAGCCCATGTGCGAATGTTTGGTGGAAGCGTATCACCAGCCGTTGCCATAAAGTCGATCATCCCTGGCATATCAGAAAGCAGGATCGTGGAATCTTCTTCTTCGTCATCTTCCTCTGCTTCAAGATCTTTAAAACTGATTGGTCCGCTAGCTGTCAGTCGTTTGATAATTAATTGAATAAAGCTATTATTTGCGGATGATAAGGTTTCATTTCCATTAGGGTCGACAGCTCTTATTTTATAAACTGCATACCCTTCTTTTACCGGATATCCCGAAAGTCTGACACAGATACGACCGCTGCCTAGCCATCTTAAGAGTTTAATAAAACGGCTATCTCCTTTGATGATCTTTGCAACCATTGCCTTTTCGTGTTTGAACTCAAAGGCATCATGTTCATCAGGATCTAGGAAATCTCCTGTTTCATGGTGATGCATGATATGCTTTGGATCTTCTAAAACAATGATTGGATGTTCTTCGCTTAGTTCATGTGCATCACTATAAAGAATCTCAAAACTTGGTTTTCTCGTCTGCTTGATCTGTAGTTCTGGATGAAATTTTTCTTCTTGGATCGTAGGTTCATCAAGCTTAGGTGGGATATATGGTTTGACCTTGGCCTTTCCATTGATCTTCTTTATGATGCCGGTATCTTCATAGGTATCTAAAACTGCCTTTAAATCAGAATCTGAAACATGACCATAGCTTCCTTGAACAAGAGAAGTCCAGAAATCTTCTAGATCTTCTTGCGCATGTTCATCGACAAAGGATGTATAGGTCATATTATGATCCTGTAATATCTGTGCAAATGATTTCATTTCTTCATACTCCTTCGATATTCAAAGCGTATCATAACAAGCACGCTCACTCAAGTCATACTCATTTTACAGATTAGAAAAGTTTTGATTTGATCCGTTGATTCTAAGCATTTTCTTTATTCGTGAAATGAATTTTAGTGCATTTTTATTATAGATTCTTCAATGATGATGAAATCATCTTAAGTGATTTCTTTATACAAAAAGTCCCTAGATTTTAGGACTAAAATCTAGAGACTTGGATATTTCTTATGATTCAGCTTTGACATCTTCTGTTTCAGCTGTCTCTGAGGAATCAGTTTCTTCAGCCTTTTTGTCTGCGACATTTTCTTCTTCATCGCTCTTATCAACGACGGAAATAGAAGAAACACAAGCATTTTCATTTAAACGAATCAGACGAACACCCTGTGTTGCTCGACCGGCAAACTTAACCTGTTCCACAGGTAAACGAATAATAATACCTTCATTGGTCATGATCATCAGATCTTCATCACCATTGACTGCCCGAACGGCGACAAGTTCACCATTCTTTTCCGTAATGTTAACGGTCTTAACACCTTTCCCGCCTCGATGGGATAAACGATAATCGGCAGCTGATGACATTTTGCCATAACCATGTTTTGTAACGATCAGGACTTTTTCTCCCTCATCACTCGTGGTCATACCGATGATTTTTGAACCATCGACATTCATACCACGAACGCCGGCAGCACTACGTCCCATTGAACGAACATCATTTTCGCTAAACTTAATTGCTTTACCATTTGAGGCATCTAATAAAATCATTGATTGACCATGCGTATGTTTAACGGAAACAAGTTCATCATCATCTTTTAATGTAATGGCGATCTTTCCTGACTGACGAATGTTTCTAAATTCTGAGACAGGGGTACGTTTAACTAAACCGTTCTTTGTCGCAAAGAATAAATAGTCTTCTTCTTCAACATCATCAGGATGTAATGAGATCATCGCCTTAACGTTTTCGGCCTTATCAAGATTTAATAAGTTAACGATTGGCAGACCTTTGGCCGTACGACCAAATTCTGGAATGTTATAACCTTTTAAGCGATAGACACGACCTTTATTCGTAAAGATCAGAAGATCATCGTGCGTTGACATATTGAGTAAACTATCGACGACATCATCACTGTTTGTAGACATCCCTTTGATACCCTTACCGCCACGATTCTGCGCTTTATAAGTATCAACTGGCATACGTTTGACATAACCATTGTTTGTTAAAGAAATAATGACATCTTCTTCTGGAATCAGGTCTTCATCTTCAATATCAAATGTTCCCTGAATGATTTCAGTACGACGCTTATCGCCATATTTCTGTTTGATTTCTAATAATTCGTTATCAATGATTTCTACAATACGTTCTGGCTTTGCTAAAATGTCTTTTAAGTCGGCAATCGTCTTTAATAAATCATTTAATTCATTGACGATCTTCTCTCTTTCCAAACCAGCCAGTCTCTGCAGCTGCATTTCACGAATCGCCTTAGCCTGTTTTTCAGACATATCGAATTCATCCATTAAACGCTGCTGGATGATTTCAGTCGTTCGTGAAGAACGGATTAATTCAATGATCGCATCGATCTGATCAATGGCTCTCTTTAAACCATCTAAGATATGAGCACGTTCTTCTGCTTTTCTTAAATCGAAAGAAACACGTCTTCTAATGACTTCTTTCTGATGATCTAAGTAAGTCATAATCATTTCTTTTAATGATAAAGTCTTCGGTTCGTTATTGATCAAAGCGACATTATTAATACCAAATGTCGTCTGCATACTTGTCAGTTTATATAACTGATTTAAGATGACTTCTGGCTGAACATCTCTTCTTAATTCAATAACAACACGGATCCCTTCACGGTCACTTTCATCACGTAATTCAGTAATACCATCAATGTTTTTATTTTTAACATGTTCGGCAATCTTTTCAATCATACGAGCCTTATTGACCATATAAGGAATCTCCGTAACGATAATTGCCTTTTTATTATTACCGATATCTTCGATTTCTGTCTTTGCACGCATCGTGATCAGGCCAGTCCCTGTTTCATAAGCTTTCTTGATAGCGGAACGGCCTAAGATATAAGCACCTGTAGGGAAATCTGGACCTGGTAAATAATTATCCATGATTTCTGTGATCGTTAAATCGGGATTCTTTGATAATGCTAAAATGGCATCAACGACCTCACCTAAGTTATGAGGTGGAATATTTGTAGCCATGCCGACGGCAATCCCTGTTGATCCATTGATCAATAAGTTAGGGATTCTTGAAGGCAGTACGGATGGTTCTTTTTCTTCGCCATCGTAGTTAGGAATAAAGTCAACGGTATCCTTATTGATATCTCTGACCATTTCCATACAGATCTTGGACATTCTTGATTCAGTATAACGCATGGCGGCTGCGCCATCGCCATCGATTGAACCAAAGTTCCCATGACCATCAACTAACATATAACGATAAGAGAAATCCTGAGCCATACGGACTAAGGCTTCATAAATAGAAGAATCACCATGAGGGTGATATTTCCCCATGACTTCCCCGACGATTCTGGCAGATTTCTTATAAGGTTTATCACAATAACAGCCAAGTTCATTCATCCCATGAATGATACGTCTTTGAACTGGCTTCATACCATCCCTAGCATCAGGGAGGGCACGAGCCATAATAACGGACATTGCATATTCAATAAAAGATTTCTTCATTTCGCCCGTCAGATTAATTTGTTTAATACCACGTTCTTCCATGATGTTCTCCTTTACTAAATATCAAGATCTGCAAGATCGACATACTTTGCATTCTCACGAATGAATTCTCGTCTTGGTTCTACATTTTCACCCATTAACTGATCAAATAACATATCGGCTGTGACCGCGTCATCAAGGGTGATCTGTAAAAGGACACGTTTTTCGGGATCCATTGTCGTATCCCAGAGCTGTTCGGCGTTCATTTCGCCTAGCCCTTTGTAACGCTGGATCGTATACTTCGCACCTTCACCAAGTTCTTTTCTTAATTTATCTAATTCATAATCACTGTATAAATAATGTTCTTCTTTACCACGCTTTAATAAATAAAGTGGAGGCTGAGCTGCGTAAACATAACCGCCTTCGATCAATGGTCTTAAGAAACGGTATAAGAATGTTAACATTAAGATTCTGATATGACCACCATCGACATCGGCATCGGTCATGATGACGATCTTATGATAACGTAATTTACTAATATCAAATTCATCGCCAATTCCTGTCCCGAAGGCTGTGATCATAGATCTGATCTCGGCATTGCCTAAGATTCTTTCTAATCGTGCTTTTTCGACATTTAAGATCTTCCCTCTTAAAGGTAAAATTGCCTGAGTTCTTCTGTCTCTGCCAGTTTTCGCACTACCACCGGCAGAATCCCCCTCGACAATAAAGATCTCGCATTCGCTTGGATCCTTAGAAGAGCAGTCGGCCAGCTTCCCTGGTAGATTAGAAACATCAAGAGCTGTCTTACGTCTTGTCATTTCACGAGCACGCTTAGCAGCCATACGAGCTTTTGAAGCTAACGTTACTTTTTCCATGATGATCTTAGCGACGTCAGGATGTTCTAATAAGAATTTTTCTAAAGCCTTAGAGAAGACGGAATTCGTAATACGACGAACTTCGGCAGACCCTAATTTCATCTTTGTCTGTCCTTCATACTGTGGATCAGGATGTTTAACAGAAATGATCGCCGTTAGACCTTCACGACAGTCTTCACCTGATAGATTTTCATCTTTATCTTTTAAATAACCATTCTTTCTAGCATAAGAATTAATAACTCTAGTCAATGCAGAACGGAAACCTTCTTCATGTGTCCCGCCTTCATGCGTATTGATATTATTACAGAAAGAATAGATGTTAGGCTGGAAGCCATCGTTATACTGCATGGCGATCTCGATCTTAACATCGCCCTCTTCTCTAAATTTACCAGAACCTTCACAATCAATGATTTCATCATGTAAAGGTGTTTTTGAACGATTTAAGAAAGCGACATATTCTCTGATTCCACCTTCATAATGATATTGCTTTTCAACCTTATGTTCGGGATCTCTTTCATCTTTTAAGATGATTCTTAATCCCTTGTTTAAGAATGCTAATTCACGAATTCGTGTATTTAATGTTTCAAAATCGTAAGTCGTCGTTTCCGTAAAGATCGTTGGATCGGCTTTAAAGATAACAGTTGTTCCGCTATCATCGCAGTCCCCGACAATGGATAATTCATCAACAGGACTACCGCCATTTTCAAATCTCTGGAAATAAATGTGACCATCACGATGAACATAAACTTCAAGCCATGCACTTAAGGCATTTACTACGGAAGCACCAACACCATGAAGACCACCAGATGTTGCATAAGCTTTATTATCAAATTTACCCCCGGCATGTAAGACAGTGAAAATTGTTTCAATCGTACTTAAGCCAGTATCCTGGTTGATCCCTGTTGGCATACCACGACCATTATCAATCACTTTGATCACGTCATCTGGCATCATGACAACTGTAATCTCAGTACAGAAGCCAGCTAATGCTTCATCGATTGAGTTATCGACAATTTCCCAAACCAGATGGTGCAGGCCGGTAGAACTTGTCGAACCGATATACATACCTGGACGTACACGTACGGCTTCAAGTCCTTTTAAGACTTGAATATCGGAATCATCATATGCATCGATTTCTTCTAATCTCTTTTTATCCATGTTGTTCCTCCTTTAAAGCGCCATGTTCAATGGTCAGCTTTTTAGCACGCTCGATGACTTGGTGGTGGATGCCATCAATCGAAGTTGTCGTGATAAAAGTCTGAACCTTATCTTCAATTAAATTAAGCAGCTTGGTCTTGCGCATATCATCAAGCTCACTTAAAACATCGTCTAATAACAATACTGGATATTCCCCTATTTCCTTTTTTACAATTTCTACTAAGGCGATCTTTATGGCGAGAACGATTGAACGCTGCTGACCTTGTGAGGCATAAAGCGTTGCGTCTTTGCCATCGAGCATGATCTTCAGATCATCTCTTTGAATGCCTGAAGATGTAGAAGCATAGCGAATATCCTTTTCATAATCCTTTTTGTATTTTTCAAGAATTGCTTCTTTACTTATTTCTTTATAGTGAGTCGCATAAGTAATTTTTAAAGTCTCATGACCCGCAATGTAATCGTAGAGCTGTACACTGATCTCATCTAAAAGCGTTACGAAGGCTTGTCGACGATGGATCAGATCAACGGAAAGATCCGCAAGCTGTTCACTTAAAACATCTAAATAAAGATCACCATGAGCATGTTTCTCTTTTAATGTTTTTAAATAAAGATTTCGTTCTCTTAATAATTTATTGTATTTTGCTAAAGAATACATATAAATAGGAGAGATCTTGCTAAGCTCTAGATCAATAAGCCGACGTCTAGCTCTAGGCGACCCCTGGATCAATGAAAGATCTTCAGGCAGGAAAAGAATGACGTTCAAATATCCTAGATAGTCTGACAGCTTATTAATATCTTTCTTATTAATAAAGGCTTTCTTGCCTTTTGGATTGAGGACGATGCGCATCGTTAAAGGATGATTGTTAGATTCAACATCTCCCTCAACGATTCCGAACTCTTGTCCAAAGGTAATCATTTCATGACTTTTAGACGTTCTAAAAGAGCGTCCATTTGCGAGTAAGGATAAGGCTTCTAAGACATTTGTTTTTCCCTGAGCGTTATCACCAATGAGAATATTGATAAAAGGATCAAAGGAAAAAGCTTGTTGATCGTAATTACGAAAATGCGTCAGCTTAAGATTCTTGATGAGCATGTACAGTAAATGCTTCGTTATTTACTTCAAATGTATCACCATCATGCAGCTTCTTGCCACGACGTGTTTCAACTTCACCGTTGACCTTGACTTCACCTTCAGTGATCAAGATCTTGCTTTCGACACCAGATGATGTAACACCTGCCAGCTTTAAGGCCTGACCTAATGTAATATAGTCTGTATGAATGTTAAGTTCCTGCATACTAATTTTCTCCTTTTATCATATACTAATATTATAGCATAAATTTGAGAAAAATTGAAGAGATCCCGTTATTTTGCGTTTTTGTACTAAGAAGTATCAAAACATAACTTTTTATAA
>ONFH01000299.1 GCA_900317015.1 uncultured Erysipelotrichaceae bacterium
GATTATTATAATGGAGATCAAAGAAAAATAGAGACTTTTTTTGTGATATAATGAAGCGGGTGATACTATGGATCTAGATCTTTATTTTCATTTAAAAGAAATAAAAAGTGAACAGGATCTTCTTGATATGGTGTATGCATTATGTGGTGTCCGTTCAGGAGACATCCATTCTTTTTATGCCATGTTAACGTCTTTAGAAGATGTGAAGGTCATTTTTCTTCATATTAATGAGGCACCTAAGTTTTCATTTGATTTTCAAGAACTGATGAAGAAGGCAGATCGTCATAGTCAATCGAAGATCCTGCTTTTTAAAGAGAGATATTACGATTAGGAGTTGAGACGATGCGACGTATTGATTATCATATGCATACAAAATTTTCTGGGGACAGCGAAGCAGATCCTCGTGAACATATTCAACAAGCCATCAAATTAGGCTTAGATGAGATCTGTTTTACAGATCATCGTGATTTTGATTATCCCATCGATACTTTTGAATTAGATACAAAGGCTTATTTTAAAGAATTGAGAGCTTTACAGGAAGAATATAAGGACCAGATTCCAGTGAAGATCGGTGTGGAGATGGGTCTCGATACAGATCATATTGATGAGATCAATGAGTTTATTTCGGCGAATCCTTATGACTTTGTCATTGGATCGATCCATGTGATCCATCATACAGAGTTCTATTATGGGGATTATTTCAATGGTAAAACAAAAGAGGAAGCCCATCAGGAATTCTTTGATGAGACCCTCAAATGTGTTCAGACATTTGACTGCTTTAATGTTTTAGGCCATATGGATTATATTCAAAGATATGGGCCTTATGAAGATAAGTCTATTGACTATGATCGTTATCAGGATACAATTGACGAGATCTTGCGAACGTTAATTGCCAAAGGCAAGGGAATCGAAGTCAATACGAGTGGCTATGCCCTTAGAAAAACATGTGGTTTCCCTAAATATGAGATCGTTCAGAGATATTATGATCTTGGCGGTCGGATCATTACGATGGGCTCTGATGCGCATACTAGTGATCGTGTTGGCGAACATATGGATGATGTCGCTCGTCATTATGAAAAGATCGGATTTCAAGATGTCACCACTTTTTCCAAGCGAAAAATCGAAGAGTAAGCCTTTGATAATGGCTTAAAAGCATTTAAAAACTCATAAGATATGCTATAATGGTGAAAATGAAAGGATTGAATTCAATGGAATTATTTAATAAAGAAGATTTGAATGAAATTAGAAAAGATAAGACAGATCGTTACTTCGTACCAGCAGAATTATTTGATGGTATGCAGTATAAATTAGTAAGACTGGAAGTTAAGTGGGCTTATGTCGCATGCTTAAATGTTATGTTAAACAACTGCGAATATGATCAGGAAAACAATGCATTTATTAAAGATGATTCTCCTGCCATCATTGAAAGCTTAAAAGCACTTGCTAATAAAAAGGTCGATCGTGAAAAGATCAATGGTTACTTCAAGGAACTTGAAGATGGTGAATTGATCGTTCATCAAGGAAGAAATATTTATTTACGTCGTATCGTTGATATCTTTTAAGAAGTACACTTCGGTGTGCTTTTTCTTTATATACAGGGGGAATGATCTATGTTTCAAATTTTAGCATCGCATTTTATTAAAGGTGAGGATGTCACTGATCCAAAAGTACGTGAGGCTTATGGTTCGCTTTGTTCGATCGTCGCCATCTTTGCGAACCTTATCTGCGTCGTTTTCAAGGTCTTAATGGGGCTGCTTGTTCATTCGACGGCCATCGTGGCAGACGGGATCAATAACTTAACAGATGCTTTTAGTAATATTGCTTCATTATTTGGCTTTAAGCTTGGCTCTCGTCATCCAGACTCTGAGCATCCTTATGGTCATGGGCGTTATGAATATTTATCAGGTATGCTCATTGCGGTCGTCATCTTAGTCGTTGGTCTTTTGACACTTTATGAATCAACGATGAAGATCGTTCATCCTGAGGCCATCACGTTTACTTGGCCAGCTTTGATCGTCTTGATCGTGTCGATCTTGATCAAGTTCTGGATGTACACTTTTAATAAGAAGACAGGCAATCTGATTTCTTCGGATACCCTACATGCAGCAGCGCAGGATTCTCTCAATGATGTTTTAACGACAATAGGTTCTATTGTTTCTTTAATTTTTTCACCACTCACGACTTACGAACTTGATGGTGTGATCGGTGTTGTTGTCAGTGTCGTTGTTTTAAAGTCTGGCGTTGAACTTTTAAAAGATACCATGGATAACATTCTTGGCAAAAAACCAGA
This sequence comes from uncultured Erysipelotrichaceae bacterium, assembly GCA_900317015.1. Classification (GTDB taxonomy): domain Bacteria; phylum Bacillota_I; class Bacilli_A; order Erysipelotrichales; family Coprobacillaceae; genus Intestinibaculum. The sequence continues at coordinate 2,291 of ONFH01000299.1, forward strand.
TAAGAAACTTGTCGATGAGATCACGGATGCGATGTTATCGTATGATGGAATCTATGGGGTTCATGATATGATGATCCATGACTATGGTCCAGGTCGTCGTTATTTGATTGCGCATTTAGAAGTTTCGGCTGATTCCAATATCTTAGATGCGCACAACCTGATTGATGGCATCGAGGAAGATATTACTAAGAAGTTCAATATTTTTACCACGATCCATATGGATCCAATCGTTTTAAATGATCCTTTTACCAATGAACTTCATGTGGAAGTAGAAAAGATTCTCACCACTATTAATCCACAGCTGTCTCTTCATGATTTTAGAGTCGTTAAGGGGGATCATACAAAGCTGATCTTTGATGTTTTACTGACGGGTAAAGAAGATAAGCATCAGGTGGATCAACGTTTAAGAAAAGCTATTAAGGAATTAGATCCAAATTATGAATGCGTCATTCAATATGATTATCCATTTGTATAAATTCATTTTGTAAACTGATCAAAAGATGATGAGTGTTTTGTTAAACTCATCATTTTTTTAATTAGGATAATCATTCTATGAATGAAATGTATATTTAAAAGATGTATGTGATACGCTTATCTAGACGAAGCTATTCACGATTAAAGAATTCCATAGGTAAATAAAAATTTAAGAAAATTTAAGAGACTAGAGGTGGAGAAATCAATCTTATAGTGTTACAATTCAAAACGGAAGAGGGTGAATAGTATGAAAGAAAGAAAGCTCAATGCTTTACACGAACTCTTACTCAGAGGTTCAAAAGATCAGATTCAGGAAGCGATTGATAGTATTCACCCCGCGGACATTCTGGAAGTCATTCATGATGATCCAGACCATACAAAACTTATTTTAGAGAAACTTGATGATGATACGATCGCCGATATCATCGAAGAAGAAGACGATGAGGACGATCAGTATGAATTGTTAAAACAAGTCTTAAAAGATCGTCAGCGCGGTGTCCTGGATGAGATGAGCGATGATGAAATTGCGGACATCGCCGGCGAACTGGAGCCTGATGAAAAGAAGGAACTGTTAAGTCAGCTGGATATTGATGATAAAGAGAATGTCGAAAATCTGTTAAATTATGATCCAGAGACGGCTGGTGGCTTGATGACGACTGATTTCATCAGCATTCATGCCAACAACACAGTCTTAGATACATTTAATTATTTACACACAGCTGTGGATGAAGATACACCAAAGTATTACTTATATGTCGTTGATCAACATAATGTATTGAAGGGCGTTGTCGACTTACGTACGATCGTCGCTTCACCATTTGATACACCAATTATGGATATTACCAATACCCATGTAAAGACGATCAACTATAAGGTCGACCAGGAAGATGCGGCCAATGTCTTCAAAAAATATAATTATGTCATGATGCCAGTTGTCGATGATGATATGCATATGCTTGGGGTCATCGAAATTGACGATATCATGGATGTCATCGAAGATGAAGCCACTGAGGATATGAACTTAATGGGTGGTACATCTTCTGAAGAACGTGCGGACAATACGATCGGTGAATCTTTTAAGTCACGTATTCCTTGGCTGATCGTCAACCTGATCACAGCCGTCATGGCAGCGGCCGTCGTTGCTCAGTTTGAAGGGACGATTGAAAAAGTCGTTTCGTTATCTGCCATCATGTCGATCGTGACCGGTATGGGCGGTAATGCTGGGACGCAGTCATTAACTGTCCTTGTCCGTGGGTTATCCCTTGGGGAAGTTGAACGTGACAATGCCATGAAGATCTTCTTGAAGGAAGTTGCTGTTGGTGTCTTATCAGGAATTGTCATCGGTATTCTTGTCGCCATCGGTTCGACATTCTATGCCCATGGCAATCCATGGTTTGGTGTCGTCGCTTTTTTTGCGATGCTGCTAAATATGATCTGTGCCAATATTGCCGGTTTCGTTGTGCCAGTTGTTTTGAAAAAATGCCATGCCGATCCAGCTTTAGCATCTGGTGTCTTTGTCACAACCGTTACGGACTGTATGGGATTCTTCTTTTTCCTTGGTTTAGCAACATTATTTTTACCACATCTATTATAAGAAAAACGGGGAGACCCGTTTTTTTTGCGCCCATTTTTATCAAAGGGTGCCTTCAATTATTCACCATGATCGTGCATAAGATTTGGCATGATCCTGTTTTCCACCAAAATGGTGACTATCTTTTGAAATGAAATGTTTATTCA
>ONFH01000298.1 GCA_900317015.1 uncultured Erysipelotrichaceae bacterium
AAGAGCATGTGAGGCTCACGTACGATCAGTTTGGCATTCGCATCAAAGCGTGCCTTTGTTTCTAAATCAAAATGATACATGTATGATCACCTCCATTTTTTATGTATCTACTTAGTTAAACACCAAAAAGGAGGAAATCTTCGCAGTTTTCTGTTACAACTTGTGAAACAAACAAAAAAACTGTGATTGCTCACAGTTAATCATCAAGATCTAAAGCTTTAAATTCAGCCTTTAATTTCTTACCATCAATATAAACGACCGCATAGGAAGGACCACTGCCACCACGAGGAAGGGTCAATGAACCTGGATTCAAATAATAGTGATGATGCTTTTCTAAAAATGAAGGCACATGCGTATGACCAGAAAACAAAACATCACAGCCCTGTTCTTTAAGATCCTGTCGCATTTGTTTTTCTCTGTTGAAATAACCATAATACTGACCATGGGTGATCAAGACTTTTAAGTCTTCAATTTGGATCTTTGCATAGCGAGGTAGATCTAAATAGTAGTCATTGTTTCCTTTGACACAGATCATATCGTCTAAGACAAAAGGATTGCTGGTACAGGAATCACCACAGTGAATATAGTAGTCTGCATCTGGTTCTAATTCTTTGACTTTTCTAATGGCTTCATCATAGCCATGATTATCACTCATTACGACAACTTTCTTCATCTTAATCTCCTTCGCCTTGCGGTTTTAATTTATTATTTTCAGTCTCTTCTAACGAGAGATCTTCATCATGCATCTTCTTTGCTAAAGAAGTGCCAACATAACGGTAGATATGTGCATCATAAGTATGTCCCGTTGCTGCGGTCTTACTTTTTGGATAACGTAAAATAAAGCCATATTTATAGCTGTTTTCTGATAGCCACTTAGAGGCTTTGCAGTTTTTAAAATCCTTGTAAGGAATCCCCTGTGAAGTCAATGAAAGACTTAAGCCTAACTGGAACTCATTATGCCCTTTGGCTTCACTTGGCAGTTCTTTATAAGAAGTATAAGCCTGATAAACGATAAAGCTAATATCTTCCTTACCAGCCTGCTGATACATTTTGACTAAGGCATTATAGGCATCATAGCGAATATACATCGCATACTTTAAACGATTGACATCCTGAATGAGGGTCAAAGTCTTTGGCACATAAGAGCCCACATAATTTGTACTATTTAAGATCAGATCATTACTTGATGGCTTCGTCACTAGATAGATATCTGGATCATTGGCATCACTCATTAAGGTCTTTAAAGAAGACTTCGTATATTCAGAAGTCACTTCCGATAAAAAGTTTTCCGCATCCTCACCCGTAACATTTCTTGTCGCTAGACCGTCGAGATACGTTTGGGTATCCTGCACGAAGCTCGTATCCTTACGACTGTATAATGGTCTTAGATACGCATAGTAAGCCACATTATCATCATTAAAGGAGGAATCATGGATCAAGGCATATTCCAAATCATCTTCAATGATCGTCGATGCTAATTTATAGTAGCTAGTATCGTAACGTGAAGAAAGGATCTTCACGAGCGCATTGCCTGTTTTCAAGACACTTGTCGTTGATTTATAACGATCGGTATCTCTTAACATATTGTAATACTGATAGTTCTGTAAATGAAAATCATCATACTTGATGTAGCGTACAAACTGACTCATCGGAATCTGATTTTCGACCAAATAGTCCTGTTCGCTTTTGGTCAAATACTTTGAGATCAGCTGACGATTTTCATTATTGATCCCTTCCACACGATAGAAAGGATCATATTTGGAATTAATATAATAGAAGGAGCACGCAAATATGATGATCACCAAAGCAAATAAATGCCAGGTCTTCAATCTTTTCATGAGCATTTAAGACACTCCTCCTTTCTCAAATATTATAAAGAGTTCTCGAACGTTTGAAAAGTCTAAACTCTGCTAATCCTCCTTATGGAGGACTTCATATAACTGCTGAGCCGTTTTGATTGGTAAGACTTCATGAAGCTCATCCACACTGGCTTCTTTCATCTTCTTGACCGATTTAAACTTATTAAGCAGTTTACGCTTACGCTTTTCGCCGATGCCATCGACCTGATCTAAGATCGAAGCAAATAAGGATTTCGAACGCACCTGACGGTGGAAACTGATGGCATAACGATGAACTTCATCCTGCATTCTTGTTAACAAGAAGAACAGCTGACTCTTTGGATCAATAGGGACTTCCGTTCCATCTCCATCCACTAACATTGCTGTTGAGTGCTTATCATCCTTACGTAAGCCGGCAATATGGACAGGCACATGAAGACCATCGATCACTTCCTTGGCTGCATTGATCTGACCGATCCCACCATCGACGATGATCATATCGGCCATTTCTCGCTGCTCCATCAAGTTACGATAATAACGACGATAGATAACTTCACGCATCGAAGCGTAGTCATCCGGTCCTTCAACGGTCTTGATCTTAAAACGACGGTAATCCTTCTTTGAAGGCACGCCATCTCTAAAGACGACCATGCCGGCAACGGCATAGGCGCCCTGAATGTTCGAGTTATCGTAGAGCTCGATCATATGTGGTGTGTCAATATGTAATAATCGTCCTAATTCTTCCACAGCCCCGATCGTTTTGGCTTCATTCTGCTGCTTGAGGATAAACTTCTTCTCTAAAGCTTCCTTGGCATTACGATCAGCCATATCGACAAGATCCTTCTTATCCCCTCTTTGTGGTTTAAGGATCTTCGTCTCTAAGATTTCTTCGACTAAAGAGGTATCAAGATCTTGTGGCACTAACAATTCTTTAGGAGAATTATTCTGTTCATAGTAAGTGACTAAGAACTGGGCTAAGTCTTCCTGATAATCATCAGAGACAGGCACGAGTTCGTATTCATGTGATAATAAGTGTCCCCCACGCATAAAGAACAACTGGATCGATAAGTAACCCTTATCAATATAGTAGCCTAAGATATCACGGTCACCCTGATCACTAAAGTCAATGTGCTGACGGGTCGTGACATACTTGACGGACTTGATGAGATCACGATATTCCATAGCTAATTCAAAGTTCAGTTCATCACTGGCTTTCTGCATCAAAGCGGTCAATTCATCGATCTTCTCTTTCGTATCGCCCTTCATGAACTTGACGACCTGCGCTCGTACTTCTTTTTCCTTTTCTAACGGCACATCATTGATGCATGGTCCCATGCACTGATGTAAGGAGTAATACAAGCAAGGCTTCTTAGGAATCGTGCGACATTTACGTAGTGGAAAGAGCTTCTGTAAGAGCTGAAGCGTCTGTCTAGCCGCCGTCGCATCCGGGAATGGCCCGAAGTAGCGGTTCTTCTTATCCTTGGCTTTACGGACGATCTTTAACTGGGGATGATCTTCATTTGTCAATTCGATATAAGGATAATACGTGTTGTCCATGAACATAATATTATATTCTGGTGCATAATCCTTAATTAAGTTAATTTCTAAAAGTAATGCCTCTTTTTCCGAATCTGTACGGATATAATCGAAGTCCCAGATATGATCGACCAGCTTGGTCGTCTTATAATTATGGACACCCGTAAAATAAGAAGAGACACGGTTCTTTAACTTTTTGGCTTTCCCGACATAGATCACCTTACCCTCTTTATTTTTCATGAGGTAGCAGCCTGGTGATAAAGGCAGGAGTGCCAGTTTCTTTTTAATATAATGGAGATTCTGATTCATTTACTTGAAATAAACGAGGGTCGCACCTAGGCCGCCTTCATTAGGACCCCCATCACGATATTCTTTTACAAATGATTTATGATCAAGCATCTGTCTGACCCCTTTACGTAAAGCGCCTGTGCCCATGCCATGAACGATACGGATCGAAGGATAGCCTAACATTAAGGCATCATCTAGGAACTTATCGACTGTCTCCATCGCTTCGACATAACGCATGCCAATGACATTGACTTCATAAGAGCCCGTCTTCTTCGTCTTCGTATGCGTACGAGCTTTCTTAAGCTTCGTCTTGGTCTTGCTATGAAGGAACGTGATCTCATTATCTTTTAGCTTCACAGGAAGACCGGCTAAGGAGATCGTCACTTCATGGTTCTTGCCAACTTCAATGACGTCACCCTCACGATTCATCTTATCAAGACGGACATGATCACCAACGACGAACGTATGATCCTGCACTTTCTTCTTTTCTTTCTTAACATATTTCATCTCATCAAGTTCATGTTTGGCTTCAATGACCTGATGATCCTTTAAGCTGCCCTGTTTCTTTAAGTCCGCCACGACTTCATCGACCATGTCTTTGGATTCTTCTAAGATCTTATTGGCCTGTTCATGGGCATCGGCTAAGATATGTTCCTTTTCTTTTTGTGCACCTTTTAACTGTTTTTCATATTTTTCTTTTGCTTTTCTATTTTCTACAAGCAGTTCATCGACTTTTTCTTCTTTTAAGGCGATCTCTTTCTCCTGCTTTTCTAGTTTTTCCATTAACTTTGCTTCTTTAGAGATACTGTCTTCCTTAAAGGCGAGACCCTCCTTGACGATCTGTTCATCAAGGCCTAAAGAGCTGGCAATTTCAAAGGCATAGGACATACCAACACTGTGCAGTTTTAAATGATACGTTGGCTTCATCGTTTCCATATCAAAGCCAACGCTAGCTAATGTGATATCATCACGACTCTTGCCAAACGTCTTCAGTTTCCCATAATGGGTGCTGACTAATAACGTACAGCCTTTATTCAGCAAGAAGCTGATGATAGCCTTGGCTAAAGCCGCCCCTTCCTGAGGATCTGTGCCAGAACCAATTTCATCGATCAAAACAAGGGAATTGGCATCTGCCTGTTTTGTGATCTCAATGATTCTCTTCATATGTGAAGAATAGGTTGATAAAGAGGCTTCAATCGACTGTTCATCCCCCACATCGACATAAATGCCATCATAAAGTGGAATCTCTGCTTTCACCGCTGGGACTGGTAAGGCACATAGACCCATTAATGATAACAAACCAGCCGTCTTTAAAGCGACGGTCTTCCCGCCGGTATTAGACCCAGTGATCATCAGCATCGGTGTATCTAAGATAATGTCATTGGCGACGACCTTCTTTTGATCAATGAGTGGATGACGAGCCTGTTTTAAAGAGAGCGTCTTGGCGCCCATCTCAGGAATCACACAGTCATAATCACTGCCAAAGCGAGCTTTGGCAAAGATCAGATCAAGATCTAATAAGATCTCCTGATCATATTTTAAATGAATGGCCGAACGTCTTACTCTTCTTGTGAGATCATGTAAGATCTTCATGACTTCATCATGTTCTTCACTGACTAACGTATTATAGTCGTTGTTCATCATAACGACGCTTTCTGGTTCAATGAAGTAAGTCTGTCCGGTATTGGATGTGGCATGGACGATCCCTTTGACATCGTTTTTATAAGATGCTTTGACCCCTAAGACAAGATGGTTGTTCTTCGTCGTTAAGGAATCCATTGATAAGCGATCTTTATTTTCTTTTAAGTAGCCTTCCATACTCTTACGAATACGGGCTTTCATTGAGATCATCGACTTACGGATCTTATATAACTTCGGAGAGGCATGATCAGAGACATGCATATCTGGTTCAATGATGCGTTCGATCTCACGTGAAAGTGCATCATCGCCTTCTAAGCCTTCGACTAAGTCTCTTAAGGCTTTGATCTCACCTTCATAAGAGGCAAAATACTGATGAAGCGAACGGACGTTCTTTAAGACACTGTTGATGTTCCAGAGCTCTTCACACGTTAATGTGCCATCCATCTCCGCTTTCTTTAAAGCCAGACTCATATCTTCCATCGGCGTCACTGGCAGACGTCCTAAAAGACGTGTCAGATCCATCGCTTCGTTGACACGATCTAATTCTTCTTTGATATCATCTTCATCCTCTAAAAGATCGATGGCCATGGCCTTCTGCTTCGCATCATAGAAGGTGCAGCGAGCGGCGATCATCTTGAGGATCTCAGGAAATTCTAGTGTTTCATATTGATCTTTCATATTATCTTACCCATCACTTTCTGTAATCTTTGATAAAATGGATTCTCTTTGCGTTATATTGAAATTGGATTTTAATAGCAGTGAACTGAACTGAGTCTTTTGCTTATAGGTCAGGTCACAGCCATATTTTAAAATATCTTTGCCAAGATCATTATTGATCAGGCTGACCATCTGATCTTGTTTAATAAAGCCTAAGTCATTTAAAGAAAGACTTGTATGTAAAATGGCATTGAGGACTTGTTTATTCGAAATGCTGGACTGATTTTTTAACAAACTGACATCATTTAAAAAGGAAAGATTCTTCGCATAGACAGAAGAGAGGCCCACGACCTTGCTGGCAACAGTCGTCTGATTGATGACATCTTTCCCATTTGTCGTAAATACAGGAATAGCTATTCCTAAAATCAGATAACAGACCACTAAGCTTTTTAAGAAGGAAAACGCCATCCCTAATAGACCGCCGACAAAGCGCGTGATATGGGTCGCATTCTTCAGCTTTTTAAATAACGGCTTGAGGATCAGCCCTAAAATGATCTTGATGATCCACAAGACGATAAGGGCGACAAAGAAAGCGATGATGACGTTGATCACGCCGCTTGCTAACATCGTCACGATGTTGTCCTGTCCTTTATAAAAGGTAATATTATTTGCTAAAGGAGACGCCAACGCAAAAGCGCCTATAAAAATAAGGATCGTCGACAAGAAATCATAAAGTCTTGCAAACAATCCTGCTCTATATCCTAATAATAAATTGATCCCAATGTAGATGCAAACGATGAGATCGACTACATTTGGCTCTATATTAAATGTCATAGTATCACCTCTGCAATTATAGCAAAATAAATTTATACTGTCAAAAATGCCGGTCATATGATAAAATAGAGAGTGAGGTGAAGAAGCGTGGAACCAATTACATTCGAAATTAGCAAATATACGTTGAGTAAAATGAAGAAGTTTTATGATAGTCAAATGGTTCCATTTGAAGATGATACAATTCTTCTCAAAGCACATGCCATTGGCTGTGATATTGAAGTCACATCTGACTTCAAAGCGACCTTTACCGGCAAGAATGCCGTTCACGAAGCAAAGCATTGGAACAAAAAATTAAATGCCAAAATTGAAAAAGTCAAAGAATCAAATGCCTTTTGTACGGTCCATCACATCGGGGCTGCCGAAACCGGTTCGAGCGATTATCTTGGTCCGCTCTGTGTTGTCTCATGTTATGTACCGGAACAAAACATCCAGTTCATTAAAGACTTAAACATTGAAAATGTCAATGATTTATCACCACAAGAGATCATCGATTATGCCAAAGCTATCAAAAGCAAAGTCATAACGTCCCTGCTTGTTCTTGATAATTCACACTATAACAAAATGATCGATTCTGGTGTCAACCAGGCGAACATTCGTGCCCGCTTGTTTAATCAGGCCATTGTAAATGTGCTGCAGAAAGCAAAGACCAATGTTGAATTCAAGGTCATCGATCAATTTGTATCGCCGAAGACATATTTCAATTATCTTAAGAATGAAGTCATCGTCGTTAAAGATCTCATGTTTGAAGAAAATGCCGATCGTCAATACATGGCTGTCTTAGCGGCTGAAATCATTTCAAAATATGCCTACTTACAATACTTTGCCTCAATGTCTAAGAGCTTAAAAATGAAGCTCGTTCGCGGTAACTCTTCGTCAGCTGATCAAGTGGCAGCCGCAATTGCCGAAAAATATGGTGAAAAAATACTCACGAAAGTCGCTAAATTAAACTTTACGAATACAAAACGTGTAAAAGCTATGCTCAATGGAAATTAGATCCCTTCTTCGGGATCTTTTTTTATAACCTCCACATCGATGCCGGTAATTTTGCGGTAGCTGACATGTGCCATATCTAACATACGCTTAGCGGCACGATCACTTTCCGTACCGTTATATTTATCATCTTCATAGACGATCTCTTTGATTCCCGACTGAATGATGGCTTTCGCACATTCATGACATGGGAATAAAGAAACATAGATACAGCAGTCATTTAATTTCTGTGTCGCATTGAGGATCGCATTTAATTCGGCATGGACGACATAAGGATACTTCGTATCATACATATTGCCCTCACGACGATCCCATGGGAACTTGCGGTCATCACAGCCCCAAGGTAAGCCGTTATAGCCGACCCCAACGATCTTCTTTTCGGGATTGACGATACAGGCGCCGACCTGTGTATGAGGGTCCTTGGAACGAAAACTTGAAAGTTTTGCGACGCCCATGAAATATTCATCCCAGGAAATGACATTACGATTCATGCATCTCACCTCTTAATTCTGCGATCTTTTCTTGAAAATAATCAGGTAATTCACTATCAAAGACTAACTGTTCACCAGTCGTTGGATGAACGAAGCCTAAGATCTTCGCATGGAGATACTGTCCATGTGAGGTATCATCATTCTTCCAGCCATATTTTGGATCCCCATAAACAGGATGTCCAATATACTGCATATGAACACGGATCTGATGCGTACGACCCGTCTCTAAGCGACATTCGATCAATGTCATAGTCTTGAAACGTTCTAGGACCTTGAAGTTCGTGATTGCGGATTTCGCATTATGAGCCGTCACGGCCATCTTCTGACGGTCATCCTGATCACGGCCGATCGGCGCTTCAATACGTCCTAAGTTATGATCGATGACCCCATGCACCAGCGCCACGTAGCGTCTGATGACGGTATGTTCCTCTAACTGCTTTGCTAAAGAACGATGGGCCTGATCATTTTTAGCAACCATTAATAGACCGCTTGTTTCCTTATCGATACGATGAACGATGCCAGGACGAGCGACGCCGTTGATGCCTGAAAGATCTTTACAATGATAAAGTAAAGCATTGACTAACGTCCCACTGTAGATCCCAGCCGATGGATGGACGATCATCCCTGAAGGTTTATTGACGACAATGACATCATGGTCTTCATAGACGATATCTAGAGGAATATCTTCTGGTAAGATCTCAGTACTTTTTGGATCTGGGATCGTCACTTCAATGACATCGCCCTCTTCTACTTTATAAGAGGCTTTCACAGATTTGGCATTGACGGTGACATGTCCTTCCTTGATCATTGTCTGAATGCTCGTACGAGAGAGATCACTTAAATGTGCACCAATCACTTTATCAAGACGTTTGCCGCTTTCTACTGCTTCGGCATTGATCGTTTGTACTTCCATTGTGCATACTCCTCCATTAATATCTGTAAAATAATGACGGCCATCCCGATCGTCACGCCCATGTCGGCGACATTGAAGACCGGAAAGTCATAGCCAAAGATCACAAAATCTAAGAAATCTCGTACATAGCCAAGAACGACACGGTCGATCAGGTTGCCTAACATGCCGGCAAAGACCATTGCTAAACCAAGTCGTAAGAGCTTTTGTTCCGGACGACTTTTGATAAAGTAATAGATCATCGCAATGCCGGCGATCACGGCAATGCCGATGAGAAAGAGCGTCTGTCCTTCCAGAATGCTCCAGGCAGCCCCTCTATTTTGAATATAGGTAATACTAAAGAAATTAGGAATCACTTCATGGGACTGAAAGAGTTTAAAGTGACCAGCAATATAAGCTTTGCTTAAGAGATCGATCACTAAGATCGCCCCACAGACAAGGCCATTCATGATAATTTGTTTGACAGATCTTTTCATAAATACTCAGATGATATCCTTTCGCCCATATTATACATAAAAACGTTAAAAAGACAATTCTTAATGAGGACAATTTTTCGCCCTGCAAAGCTTCGTAAAAATTTTAAATTGTAAAGGAAGTTAAATTCATAAAATTTTCCGTATTGATTGCATTCCCATCACCGTTTTGCGACAATATATGTGGATTTATTCAATTCTTTTTAAACGAGGTGTCATTATGGTCAATAAACCTCCACAGGTCAGTTTTCATGACCGGTATTACTACAGCGGACTCGATTCTAAGATCTACGAATCGATAGAAACACGGCTTTACTTTCATAATGTTAAAAATCTACGAGATGTCAGTTTCTTCTCAATGATCTTAGGAGGCCTTTTTTGCGCTCTGATTGCCGTCAAGTTCGTCCCTGCCTATATGCTTCCACCCTACTTTTTCTTAGCGGTGGTCTCGCTGCTTTATTTTATCATTGCGAAAACCACGATCATGGAACATATGAAACTTGGTCGTTTCCTCTTATATGCTTTCATTACCCTGCTGCTACTTTTCTCAGACTTGATTGGCATCAAATACGTCATCAAGGGCAGTCTTGCGGTCTTTTTTAATGTGCTGATCGTCTTTTTACCGATCATCTACGTGGATGCACCGCGACGGACATTGCCATTAATTATTATTAATATGTTGATCTTTGATGCACTGGCTCTTTTTCATCAGAGCGGCATCATCTGCAATACTAACATCATCAATTCAACGACTTTTGGTCTTTTGTCCATTTACTGTAATTTTAAAATCACCTCTAAGCTCGTCAAACAGTTTGCCTATGAAAAGCAAATCGAACACGAAAAGAATTATGATGGCTTAACGAAAGTCTACACGAAAAAGTGCAGTGAAGAAATGATTGCCAATGCTTTAAGCAATAAGGAAAAAGGAACATTGATCATCCTCGATATTGACCACTTCAAGCTCTGCAATGATACTTTTGGTCATATCTATGGTGACCAGGTGCTTGAGAAAGTTGCCGAGACCTTAAAAAAGCAGTTCCGTAGTGACGATATCGTTGGCCGTTTCGGCGGCGATGAATTCATCGTCTATTTACACCATTGCAGCATTCAGACTGCCAAACGAAAAGCTGATCATTATCTAAAAAATCTTCCTGACTATTTTGAAAAAGATCGTCCCGTGACCTGTTCGATGGGCATCGCCGAAGTCACATCCTTCCCGACTGATTTTGAAAGTCTTGTCAAAAAAGCAGATCAGGCCCTCTATTTAGCAAAAGCCAACGGCCGTGGTCAAGCCTGTATATTTCATGAAAGCTGAAGCCTCTAAGAGGCTTTTTTTCCTTATTTTAAAAAGAAATAACTTGCTTTGATCACAGGATTTCCATCACAATATGATAAAGGAAACATTTTCACTTCCTCTTATCATGAAATTGTAAAACTGTTTATTTTCCATTGTGAGGTAACCTTCTATGGCAACGCATCATACTCAGAAAAATTTA
>ONFH01000296.1 GCA_900317015.1 uncultured Erysipelotrichaceae bacterium
AATTATGTTTTTGGTTTTAATAAAAATGGTGGTTCCTTAAAGCCTGTTGAATTAGGACATGGTTTATATGAATTTGAAGTCAAAACAGAAGCTGGAAAAGGGGAGATCGATACAAGTAATAAAGAGGAAACGCTCAATAGAAACTGGCAATTTGAATTCCCAGCGACTCATGTTCATGATTATTTATCAAAAATGGAGAAGATCACTGACGCGATCTTTCATCAAAAGATTGATGGATTTGAAGTCTTTTTCTTACTTGTTAGCGGAGAAGACATCTTAAAACCAGAGGTCGTGCAGAAACTGCTTTATGCCCCTAAACTTAAGGATTATAAAAAGAAGAAGTATGTGATCGTTAATGCATTCGATGATCCAATCGATGAACAATTCTTCCTAGAGAAGCTTTCAACGGTTCTCAAAGTCCGTTCAATGGAAAACTTTTGTGCTGTTGTTCTGATCTCACCTAATATTTGTAAATGTTATCAAGCGGGAAATAATCGCTCAGCACAAGTTGTCAAAATGGAGGATAACTGCTGGAAGATCGACTTAAAGCGTACGACAGGACCAGAAGCCATTTGGCGTGATAAAGAGGGAATGAGAGCTTCTTGGCGTAAGAATTACGAATGGTTAGTTCAACACTGTGAGCAGTTTGCCCCAGCAAAACCTATCCCAACGATATCTGAGAGAGATGTCGATGAAATTATCTCAATGTTGATGGATGATGAATGAAGGACCTAATGTGGTTCTTCATTTTTTTAGGCCTTAGTGTTTTTAGCTGATAGGAAGATCAGATGAACTATATTTTTTATATCTATGAAGGAAAATACAATGAATAAGAGCAGCTATGTTAAAATAAAGAGACAAGAGGAGATTGTGAAGAATAATGATGTCGACTCACAATCATTAACATTCATGTATGCGAAAGTTTCGGGTAATAAATGGTCATTTCAGTCTTCCTGTATTTCTTATCTAAAGCTGATGGTTAAAAAGGTTGGAAAATCAGGTAAGAGACCTGTATCGAATGATTTCTGTACATGGACAGATCATATGAGCTAAAAGCAAAATTAACGATGTATATGCTTTATACGACTGCTTCTACAAAATACTATGAAGTTTTTAATACACCTGATTCAATGGTAGATGCAAGAGTCACTAAGCTCTCTAAAAAGGTATCACTTTATGTTGTGACGCATTATCATGGTGATGGAACTTATTTCAGTGATCTCACATATGCATACAACAAGAATGGATTGATCAGTAAAGTTAAGTACAAAGATAAAGAGCAGCCTAAGTATGAAAACGCCACAACTGTTTATTCTTATAAGAAGAACAGAATCAGCAAGGTCGTTATGAAGCAAACTAGTTTGACAGAAGTCAACACACCGACCTATAAAGATGGAAAACTTAAGACTTTAAAGTGGAGCTCAAAGGATACTGAATCTACAGAGCATGGAGTGAAAACATTCTATTATAGTAAAGGCCATATTACAAAAGTAAAAAATTTGGGACATTATGATGATGGTACGGGAACTGCTGTCGATAAGTATTCATATAAAAATGGCTTATTAGTAAAGTACAAAGATGTCACTCATGACTTAACTTCTGCATATAAATATGATAACAAGGGATACGCATCATATGAGGGTCCAGTTGACCAAGATGGAAAAGTTTATGCCTATTATAATAACACTTATAATACGAAAGGATTGTTAACGGCTGTGAATATCACAAAATTAGAGAATTCTGAGAAAGCTGTACCAACAGATCCTGTATTAAAGGTGACTTACAAGAAGATCAAGGTTGCCAAGAGCCTTGCTAAAAAGGTAAAGGCACAACAGAAATGGATTCTTGTGCCTTCCGCTGATGGATCAATTTATAATGCTTAATAATGTTAAAATAGCATAATAAGCAAGAACACGAGAGGGTGGACCTCTCGTGTTTTAACTAATGGCATTTCTTTTAACGATCCTTTTTAGATATTTCAATAAAGCATATTTACCACGTAAGGGTTTAGGATTGCTCTTTAAGCTTTTATAGAGATATTCAATGATTTCAGGACTCTTTGTATTTTCAATATCTTGAATGATCAAATCACGTTTAGTAGATGTTAAGGAATGATTGGTAGCAGAAATATAATCTTTAAGAATCAGTTCATTTGTTTCTCTACTATATTTGTAAGCGTACGAGGTAATGTCCATGAATTCAACGATGTCTTCTATTAGAATTATTGATGTATAGAATCATTCTAAT
The DNA here is from genome assembly GCA_900317015.1 of uncultured Erysipelotrichaceae bacterium. Lineage (GTDB taxonomy): Bacteria > Bacillota_I > Bacilli_A > Erysipelotrichales > Coprobacillaceae > Intestinibaculum. The sequence goes on from ONFH01000296.1 coordinate 2,248, forward strand.
AGGAGGCAT
>ONFH01000293.1 GCA_900317015.1 uncultured Erysipelotrichaceae bacterium
AGTCTTATATTCAGAATCAGTGAGGGGGCATTCATCCACGCCCATATCAGAGATATGGACGTGGTACTCTGCCCTTTTTAATAGAAGTGTTTTTTTCTGCGCTTGACAGTCTGTATAAATTTCAATTTATTCGTTTGTAGAAGGAAATGATTGTGATAGAATATATGAGTACAAACTTTTGTTAGGAAAATTGTTGGGGAAAGCTCTTTTCATTGAGAAGAGAATCATATATAATAGTCAAACGTGAAAGGAAAGTGAAGATGATGAAGATACGTTTAAAAGAACCGCTGCCAGATGAGATTATCTTTATTATCCATACAAAAGCACATGAATTAAGAAGCGAAGGGATTCAGCGGATCGATGCGAATGATATTAAATCGTATCTTTACAATGTGAAATGGAAGGGCAGAGTATCAGTTGAATATTGTGATGTGATCAACGATATTATGTCGCTGAATTTTTCCGAAGTCTTTGATTTCCTGCGTGCCAAAGTCATCGTCGATGCACGTAAAAAAGATATTACCGATTTCAACGATTTGATTTTCAAATAACTGCCAGCTGCAGTTATTTTTTTCTTTTAGGAGGACGTATGAAGTACATTGTCGAACCATTAAGTAAAACCAAAGAGATCATGGATGACTATCATGTCAATTCTCTTTTAGCAAAGGTCATTGAATATAAAGACTGGAGCTTAGAGGACTATAAAGAACACATGGCATCGCATCTGATCTATCATGATTTCTCCTTATTTTCGGAAGGAGAGATGGCGTTAGACCGTATTCATGAAGCGATGGAAAACAATGAAAAAATCTGTATTTATGGCGATTATGACTGTGATGGTATTTTAGCAACTTCGATCTTAGTCGAAGCGTTTAAAGAATTAGGCATCCATGTCGGTTATCATATTCCTAACCGTTTTACCGATGGCTATGGTTTGAATGCGAAACGTGTCAAACAGATCGCTGAAAAAGGCTATACGCTCATCATCACGGTCGACAATGGCATCAGTGCTTTTGAAGCGGTCGATACCGCCAATGCCTGTGGCGTCGATGTCATCATCACCGATCACCACAGCTTTGAACCTGATCATTATCCTGATGCCTGCTGCATCGTCCATCCCAAAATGGGCTCAAGCTATCCAATGAAGGAGATCTGTGGCGGTTTTGTGGCGTATAAATTAGCGGCGGCTTTACTTGGTCATCATGACCGTTATTTATATACCTTAGCAGGGATCACGACCATTTCTGATATGATGCCTTTAGTGGATGAGAACCGTTCGGTCGTTCAGACAGCTTTACGCTTTATGGAAAAATATCATTTTCCTCAGATCGAAGCGTTAGGGTCTAAGCAGTATACTCCAACGGCCATCGGCTTTACGATCGCCCCTAAGATCAATGCCTTTGGACGTTTACCAGAGATCGTTAATCCGAACAACTTGGTGAAGTTCTTTATGAAGGACTGTGATCAAAAACGCATCATGGCCACGGCCAAAGTCGCCGTTGATATTAATACGAAACGTCAGAATTTGACAAGCAGTGCCTATGAAGAGGCTTTACAGACCCCTCATGATGACTGTTTATTCTATTCCAGTGATACGGTCCATGAAGGCATCGTGGGCTTGATCGCCGGCAAGTACACGAATGAATTTGAACGTCCGGCCTTCGTTATGCATCATGATGTAAACAAGCATATTTATAAAGGGTCCGCAAGAGGCGTGAATGGCTTTAATATATATGAGTTCCTGACAAATCATGAAGATCTCTTTTTAACCTTTGGCGGTCATGCGATGGCCGGCGGCTTCAGCCTTGATGAGGATCATTATGAAGCGTTCCATGACGCTTTATTAAAAGAAGTGGAAGGCAAGGATTTCCAGAATGAGACAACGGTCATTCCTATTGAATTAAGTGATCTTTCGTTAGAATCAGTCGCTTCTTTAAAGGGGCTAGAACCATTTGGCGAAGGGAATGAAGAACCGCTCTTTGTCTTGAATGATACGCAGTTTGAAAATGTGAGACAGCTCAGTGAAGGGAAACATTTACGCTTTGATAAACAGTTAGTCAGCTGTCGTTTCAGTGCTCTTTATTTTAATAAGGGCGATGCGTATGATCAGCTAAAAGACGGTAAGATGAGTCCAATCGGGACACTTTCCATCAATGAGTTTAGAGGCTATAAGAGCGTCAATATGATCATCAAAGACTTATTAGATGAAAATGATACATTCTAAAGATGTCGCAAGGCATCTTTTTTCATAATTACACAATTTTGCCTAGATGATTCGAATTCTCCTAATTTTATTGTAGAAATGAAGCAAGAGTCTTTGTCTATTCAATGAATAGATGGTATAATATTAAGGTAATTTGAGGAGGAAATAAGACATTATGGATTTAAAAGATTATGTAGCAAGTATTCCTGGCTTTCCAAAGGAAGGGATCATTTTCAGAGATGTAACACCTATGTTACAGGATCCTGCCGCATTCAAGGAATCAATCAAACAGATTGCCGACTACGCTAAAGATAAAAACATTGATATCGTTGTAGGCCCAGAAGCAAGAGGGTTCTTATTTGGCTGCCCAGTGGCCATCGAAATCGGTGCTGGCTTCGTCCCAGTTCGTAAACCTGGGAAATTACCTCGTGAAACAGTTTCTAAGAGCTATGATCTTGAATATGGATCAAATACGATTGAAATGCATAAAGATGCCATCAAAAAAGGCCAGCGTGTCTTGATCGTTGATGATTTATTAGCCACTGGCGGAACGGTTGAAGCAGCCATTCAGTTAATTGAAGAAATGGGTGGTGTCGTTGTCGGTGTTGCATTCGTCATCGAATTAAAAGACTTAAAGGCTGCCGATGCTTTAAGAGCAAAGGGCTATGATGTCTTTACGCTATTGAAATACTAATAAAAGAGACGAAAGGTCTCTTTTTTTGCAAGGGGGTGTGATGTATATGAAAATTAAAACCGCAAAAGACAAGGTCACATTTGAGGATGTGAAAGAGCTTGCTTCCACATATATCACGAAGAAAGAAAGTATGGATCTGATCCAGAGTGCTTATAACTTTATTATGGTCAAGCACAAAGGACAGAAACGACGCAGTGGGGAACCTTATACGATCCATCTGATCTGGGTCGCTTATATCTTATGTACACTGCAGACTGGTCCAATGACGATCGCCGCTGGGCTCTTACATGATGTCATGGAAGACTGTGGCGTCTCTCATGAAGAGATGGCCGAACGTTTTGGCGAAGAAATTACGTCATTAGTCGAAGGTGTCACAAAGATCAATAAGATGCCTTATATGGAAGAAAGTGAGATCTATGCCGAAAACCATCGTAAGATCTATATTGCGATGGCCAAGGATATTCGTGTCATCATCATCAAATTAGCAGACCGTCTCCATAATATGCGTACTCTGCAGTACATGCCTCCAGAAAAGCAGAAACGAATCTCTCGTGAGACCCTTGAAGTGTATGCGCCGATCGCACACCGTTTAGGTATTAATGATATCCGTGTCGAACTTGAAGATCTGAGCTTATATTATTTGGATCCAACCGCTTATCATGAGATCGTTGATCTGCTTGAATCGAAAAAAGCCGAACGTGATGCGCATATCAATGAAATGATGAAGTCCGTCGAAAAGTTACTCGATGAACATCATATTGAATATCGTATCAAAGGGCGTGCAAAACATATTTATTCGATCTATAAGAAAATGGTCGTCAAACATAAACGTTTTGATGAACTGTATGATTTAAATGCCTTACGTATTATCTTAAAGGAAAAAGTCACATGTTATGAAGTGTTAGGGATCATTCATGAAAAGTATCGTCCATTACCAGGACGTTTCAAAGACTATATTGCCATGCCAAAACCAAATATGTATCAGTCTTTACATACAACGGTCATCGGGGAAGGCGGACATATCTTTGAAATTCAGATCCGTACCGAAGAGATGGATGAGTTAGCGGAACGAGGCGTCGCTTCGCACTGGCGTTATAAAGAAGGAAAGAACTATTCCGCAAAACAGGAACAGAAGGAAATTGGTGAGAAATTACAGTGGTTATCTGATTTCATTACCATTTCTGATGAAGTCAAGGATGAAAAAGCGCAGGAGTATTATGATACCTTAAAGCGTGATATCTTTGAAGCGAATGTTTATGTCTTAACGCCACAAGGGAAAATCATTGAATTGCCAAATGGGGCAACTCCAATCGACTTTGCTTATCGTATCCATACCGAAGTCGGCAACCATACCGTTGGCGCGTTAGTCAATAATGTGATGGTCCCAATCGATACGAAGTTAAAGACGGGCGATATTTGTGAGATCAAGACCAATAACAGTGCGAAACCAAGTGAAGACTGGCTGAAGTTCGTACGTACGGCTAGTGCCCGTAATAAGATCCGTGCTTTCATTGCGAAGCAGGAAGCTGAAAACAGTAAGGAATATATTGAAGAAGGACGTCGTATCTTACGTGAAGAGCTCCGTAACCGTGGCTTAGATGAAAAGACGTACTTGGATCCGGAAACATATCGTTCTTACTTAGGGTCCTTTGGCGCTAAGAACTTTGATGAGATCTTGACCGCCATTGGCAAAAAGCAGGCCACAGCTGGCACATTGTTAGATAAGGTGGCCCCACAGAAGCGTTCATTCTTAGACAACTTATCAAAGATGTTAAAGAAGAACCAGAACTATGCCAACAATAACAAGAAAAAGGAAAAAGGTATTGGAGTTGCGGTGAGAAATGTCGGCGGCTTGAAGATGCAGCTTTCCAAGTGCTGTTCACCAATTCCAGGTGATCCGATCGTTGGTTTCGTTTCTAAAGGTCAGGGGATCAAGGTCCATCGTGCCGATTGTCCAAATATTGCCAATGTCGATAAAGGCCGTCTGATCGATGTGTACTGGGATTATACGAACCTTGAAAATAAACGTTACAATGTCGACTTAGAGTTGACTGGACTTGATCGTCCAAACTTATTAAATGATGTTGTGACGGTCCTAGGCAGTCAGAACGTCAATATCTTAAATATCAATGCCGGCATCCATGACTTAGATGCAGTCATTAAGATGACCTTATCCGTAGTGAATGCAGAAATGTTGCAGACGTGCATCGATAACTTGAATAAGATTCAAGGAATTGCTACAATAAAGCGTGTTATACATTAAGGGAGTCAAATCATGAAACAAAAGAAATCACATGGCTTATTGATTGCCATTATTGTTATTGCTTTAATTGTTGCAGGCGGAGGCGCTTTTGCCTGGTATATTAAAAAGAAGTTATTCAATACCGATTATATCGGCTGTTATGAAAAGATTCGCAAGCTTGAAAAGAGCTATGATGGAAAGAATACATCACAGACTGGTGATATTGCTTTATTAAAATCACTGGTGACAAAGGAAAAAGGTGTGAAAGTCACCGGAGAAACAGATCGTACGATCAAGGTCAAAGGTTTTGATCCCTATGGTGGAACGGTTACGTTTATCTTAAATGGAAACAAAGTGATGGGACGCTGTGCGAAACATGAAGGTAAGTATTTAAAAGATGCAAGCTACGGGAAAAGCGTATATCGTCATGCCGTTTATCTAACACAGACGTTTGAATCCAATACGCCATTAAATAATCAGAATCTTCAGGCTGCTTCCTTCTATTATGAAAGTGGCAGTCATAATGGCTCTTATCGTCAGGTCATTATTCACAAAAAACACTATGCCGTGATGCCTTACTATGATGCAAAATTAAAGAAGGTCACATGTTTCTTAGTGAAGAATGTCAATCCTTACAAGGCTGATGGGGCGACATTAAAAGTGGTTACTCATGCCGATGGCATCTATGTCCCATCCAAAGATCGATGGGCTTTAGGATCCTATGATCTCACAAAAGATGTCACACCAACAGGCAAGCTTGTGAAATCGACAAATTATGAATTTCCAGAACAGGAG
>ONFH01000291.1 GCA_900317015.1 uncultured Erysipelotrichaceae bacterium
TATGCCTCTCGACAGGAAGGCAAATTACGTATGCAGGGACGTGAAGTCTTCCGCTTTGCGACACATGTTATTGAAGAGTGTATCCTAAAACTTTGTGATCAGGCAGATCTCTCCGTTAATGATATTGACTATTTTGTCCTCCATCAGGCCAATGGTCGAATTATCTCACATGTTTATAAAAAGCTGAAAATAGACGCATCAAAGTTTTATATCAACTTAGATGAGTATGGAAATACATCTGGGGCAAGTGTTCCGCTTGCTTTAGCAGAAATGAATGAAAAAGGAATGTTAAAAAGAGGCATGAAGATCATGCTTGTCGGCTTTGGCGGCGGTCTGACCTATGGTGCCAATTTATTTGAATGGTAAAAGGAGTAAAGAACAATGTGGTTAGATGAAACATTACATTTGAAATATCCATTGATCCAGGGTGGCATGGCCAGAGTGGCAACCGGCGCTTTTGCGGCTGCTGTATCAAATGCTGGCGCTTTAGGTTTGATTGGTTCTGGGGGCATGACTTGCGACATGTTAAGAGAAGCAATTCATGAAGCCAAAAGTAAGACGGATCGGATCTTCGGTGTCAATTTAATGCTCATGAATCCAGAGGCTGATGCACAGGCTCAGTTGGTCATCGATGAAGGGATCAAAGTCGTTACGACTGGTGCTGGTAATCCTGGAAAATATATGAAAGCTTGGAAGGAAGCCGGCATCATCGTGATGCCGGTCGTTCCAAGTGCAGCTTTGGCCAAACGTATGGAACGTGCTGGTGCCGATGCCGTCATTGCGGAAGGAACAGAATCAGGTGGTCATGTTGGTGAGTTAACAACCATGGCTTTAGTGCCACAAGTCAAGGCTGTGGTCTCTATTCCAGTCATTGCAGCTGGTGGGATCGCCAGCGGGAAGCAGGCACTTGCGGCTTTAGCTTTAGGGGCTGATGGCTTCCAGGTCGGCACGATGTTACTGGCGAGTTATGAAGCACCGATCCATGAAAACTATAAACAGGCGATCTTAAAGGCCAAAGATACTGGAACGGTCGTTACAGGTCGAATTGGTGGGACACCTGTTCGTATTATTAAGAATAAGATGGCCAAAAATTATATTAAGAAAGAAAAAGAAGGCGCTTCTTTAATGGAACTAGAAAAGTTCACTTTAGGTGGCTTAAGACGTGCTGTTGTCGATGGTGATGTCGATACTGGTTCCTTAATGGCTGGTCAGGTTGCTGGCATGGTCAATAAAGAAGATAGTCTTGAACATATTATTGCGAATTTATTTGATGAATTAAAAGCTGAACAGAAGCGAGTTTCAGAAATTAAGCTATGAAAAAAGTAAACATTGGTGAATATACTTTAGAAATTCCCCTGATCCAGGGCGGCATGGGCGTTGGCGTTTCCTTAGGAAACTTAGCCGGTCATGTGGCCAAATGTGGAGGCATGGGAATGATATCCACCGCTCAGATCGGCTTCAAGGAGCCGGACTTTCAAACCAATGTGAAACAGGCGAATCAAAGAGCCATTTTTAAAGAAATCAAAAAAGCCAAAGAGATCGCATCTGGACATGGTATGGTCGGTGTCAATATTATGGTTGCTTTACGTGATTACAAAGAACATGTCAAAGCCGCGATTCAGGCTGGTGCTGACTGTATTATCTCAGGGGCTGGTCTGCCTTTAGGCTTACCAGGACTCATCGGTCAGGCCAAGACGAAGATCGCCCCAATCGTCTCGTCTGGCAAGGCTTGTCGCCTGATTCTACGTTCATGGGATCGTAAGTTTCAGAAGACGGCCGATTTCATCGTGATCGAAGGAGTCAAGGCGGGAGGCCATCTCGGCTTCAAAAAAGCAGATGTCTTAAGTCATCACGCTCAGTCTTTACTTGAGATCTTGGCTGATGTGAAAAAAGAGGTCATGACTTATCAGACAAAATATCAAAAACACATTCCTATCTTTGTCGCCGGCGGCATCTTCACCCATGAAGAGATCATCAATGCAATTCAAGCAGGCGCTGATGGTGTCCAGATGGGAACGCGTTTTATTGGTACGAAAGAATGCGATGCAAGTGAGGCCTACAAGGAAGCTTTTGTGAACTGTTGTCAGGATGATATCGTCATTGTCGATTCACCAGTCGGTCTTCCTGGTCGGGCGATGAATAATGCCTTTGTAAAAAAAGGACATCATCCGATCAAGCGATGCTTTGCCTGCATTTCGTCATGTCATATGACGAATGCACCATACTGTATTACCGAAGCATTGATCAATGCCGTCAATGGTGATCTTGATCATGGACTGATCTTTACAGGAGTCAATGGCTATCGCATCAATAAAATTGTCAGTGTGAAAGAACTGATCTCTGAATTAATGGGGGAATAAGAACATGAAAATAGGTTTTATATATGCAGGTCAAGGATCCCAGTACGTCGGTATGGGCAAAGAGTTCTATGATCATTTTGATGGATGTAAGGAACTTCTTGACTCTGTCGATTTAGATTTTGATTTTAAAAAGGTCATGTTTGAAGGACCAGAAGAAGCTTTATCATTGACGGAAAACAATCAGCCTTGCATGGTGGCCGTGGCCATGATGGCAACTCTATTATTAAAAGAAGCTGGCATTACACCAAGCTATACATGTGGCCTTTCTTTAGGTGAATATTCAGCTTTAGCATGCAGTGGTGTCTTTGACTATAAGCAGGCCATTGAATTAGTCAGAAAAAGAGGGTTAGCTATGAGCAGAGCGGCCAAAGGTATCTCTTCAAAGATGGCTGCCGTTTTAGGTTTAGATCGTGATCGTTTAAATGAATGCGTGAAAGAAGCCAGTGCCCTTGGTTATGTGGCGATTGCCAATTATAACTGTCCTGGACAGTTAGTTATTGCCGGTGAGGAAAAGGCCGTCGATCGTGCCTGTGAACTTGCCATAAAAGCGGGAGCAAGACGTACCGTTCCGCTTAAGACAAGTGGACCATTCCATACAGCCTTACTAAAAGATGCCAGTCTTGAACTTCATGAAGTGTTCAAGCATGAAACATTTCAAGCGATGAACATTCCGGTCATCTTTAATGCCACAGGCAAGGAATTGGAAGCACGTGTCAGCATTCCGGAAATGTTAGAAAAGCAGGTCATGAGTCCAGTCTATTTCGAAGATTCCATTCGCTATATGATCGATCATGGTGTGGATACGATCGTTGAAATTGGTCCTGGTAAAGTCTTATCAGGCTTTGTTAGAAAAATTGATAAATCGATCAAACGTTATAACGTTGAAGATTTGAAGACATTAGAAAAAGTAAAGGAGGCCCTGCATGAATAAAGTTGTTTTCGTCACTGGATCCATTCGTGGGATTGGTCGTGCGACGACCTTAGAATTTGCGAAAAAGGGATACGATGTTGTGATCCAGTATCGTGATCATGGAAAAAATAAAGAGTTAGCACAGTCTTTAAAAGAAGCATGTGAAGCCTATCATGTGTCCACTTTTGAAGTGACTGGTGATGTCGCCAATGAAGAAGATGTCAAAGCCATGTTCAAAGAGATCAAAGATCATTTTGGACGTTTAGATGTTTTAGTTAATAATGCAGGCATCACGAGAGATCAGCTGATCTTAAGAATGAAGATCGA
>ONFH01000286.1 GCA_900317015.1 uncultured Erysipelotrichaceae bacterium
CATAAACACATTCAGTACAACGAAAATTAAAGTTAAGAAGAAATCGTATTTTTATAGTACTACCGCGTAGCGGTTTAGTACAATCATTTCCATCATAAGTAATTGTCACAGTTGCACCTTCACTTACATCATCAGTGGTATTAGGATCAGCTTTAATCGCCCATTTACCATCAGATTCACTAGCAGTAATGTAATGTTTGCTAGAAATTACCTTGGTGATTTTTGATTCATCAATGGCTGCACCTGATGAAAGAACTTGTGCTAACAATTTAGAAGCCAACACACTTGAATCATCATAGAGATAGTAAATCTTGCTGCTATCATAAGTGAAATCAATGACATACGTTGAGAAGCTTGATGTTTCACCAGTCACTTTATTTGTTGATTTTGTCAACTTTAATTCCTCAGCTTTTGTCGAGCTGACAAGATGATAAACATCAGTACTTAACATCTTGACATAGTCGTTTTCAAAAGAGACTTTGACCTTCCCCTTACTTGTATCTGGTTCAATCTCTTCCCCATCCTTATTCTTCATCGTAATATCAAAAGAATATTGTTTAATGGTACTTTGCTTACTATCCTGCTTGAGAGAAATAAGCTTCTTTTCACTTGAAGTTAAGCTCACTTTCTTAACTTCCATTGTTGTTCCTTCTGGAAACACATTGGCATCGGCAGTGACCTTAACTTTGACACCATCGACTGTCTTTTCACTACTAAACGCTGGCGAAGATTCCTTTTCTACAAGTTCATCAGCACTATCTTCCACTTCGTCACTACTATCCTTTGATGAAGAATCTGTAGAACTCTTAGTTGATGTTTCTGTTTTTGCATCTGTGGTTTCAGTCGTTTTTGTTGAATCAGTAGTAGAAGATGTCATTGAATCTTCTGCACTTGTAACCATTGGAAACATGACAGAAACAACCATCATCAAAGAAATGACGAACGTCAGTATTGCCGTATACTTATATTTCTTCTTCATTGCCAGACACCCCCCTCTTGTTGCAATTAGATTGTTTTCATTCTATTCAGTTGTTTTCCTTACCTATTAAATAACATGAAAAGTCACATAAATAGTCCTTACGCATTCACCTATGTGTCTTAAGCGTGCTTTATGTTACCATGACACGGTCACAAAGCGGTCACAAGATAATCACATAAAATGAATTATTTTATTTATTTCTATTTCACTTTAATAATGTTTACATATATCCTATATAGAAACCCCTTAATTTCTGCATATTATAAATTTATAGTGGTAATAAATTCTCCTCATCATGCAAAATATAGAACGGTTTTATTTGTAATTCAAGGAGTTTAAACTTAACATCAAATATATTTATGATATCATTTTCAAAATTATTCTCTATTGAAAGAAAACTTATTATAAATTCCTATTTCACTCATAGTATAAAACAAAAAATGAAGAACCACTTACAGCTCTTCATTTAATAGATCTATTTATTTGAGATATTTCCCTGTGAGAGATTTTTGACACCTTTTAATATTTGAGACTGTTCCACTATAGACAATCTCGCCACCATATTCACCACCCTGTGGTCCCATGTCGATGATATAATCTGCATTTCTGATCACATCCTGATCATGTTCAATGACAACGATTGTTGCACCCTGATCAATAAGTGACATAAACACCTTTAATAATGTTTCAACATCCAAAGGATGAAGACCAATGGTTGGTTCATCAAAAACAAATAACGCATTCTTTTGGGTTTTACCCATTTCACTTGCTAACTTCAAACGCTGAGCTTCCCCACCAGATAAGCCAGGTGTTTCTTCACCTAGTGTTAAATATCCTAGTCCCATTAAAGATAATGTCTTTAATCGTCTTTCCACACTCTTAAGACCAATGCAAGCAGCTAATGCTTCATCCACGGACATCTCCATAAGCTGAGGTAATGAATAAGACTCACCATTTTGATTCGTCCATTTAATTTCATACGCTTCTTTTGCGTACCTAGACCCGCGACAATCAGGGCAATCAATCTCGACATCAGGTAAAAACTGTACATCTAGTGAGACACTCCCTGTTCCATCACAGGTAGGACATCTTAACTTCCCCGTATTATAGGAGAAAGCCCCTGCTTTAAGTTTTTGATGAGTCGCATCTTCAGTTTTAGCAAACGCTTTTCGTAATTCATCATGCACTTTTGCATACGTAGCAACAGTTGAGCGATTATTAATGCCAATAGGCGTCGCATCAATGAGCTTGACATGTTCAATACCATCAGCTTCGAGATCTTTTACATGTTCTGGTAAGGCTTCTTCATTGATTGAAGCCTCTAAGGCAGGGACTAATGATTCAAGGACCATGGTTGTTTTACCAGAACCTGACACACCCGTAACCACTGTTAAACGTCCTTTAGGGATCTTCACTTCTAATGGTTTGACCGTATGAATCGAGTCGGTATGCATGATGATCTCCCCATGATCAAAGAGGTTTTCTTCTTTCACACTGGGATTCACTAAGACTTGTCGGCTTGCTAAAAAAGGACCAATGATGGAATCTTCATTATGGATCAGATCATCTACAGATCCACTGGCAATGACACGCCCACCATTCTTCCCTGCTTCTGGTCCCATTTCAATGAGATAATCAGAATGTCTTAAGACTTGGGTATCATAATCCTCTAAGACAACTGTATTGCCATCATCGACAAGATCATCCATCACCCCTACTAATCCTTCAATATTCGCTGGATGAGGACCGATGGATGGTTCATCTAAAACATACAAGACACCGGTTGTTTCATTACGAATGGAACAGGCTAACTGCATACGCTGACGTTCTCCTGTGGATAATGTCGATCCCGCACGATCTAATGTTAAATACCCTAATCCTAGATTCATTAAACGTTTGGCATTATTTAAGAAAGATTCACAGATACTATCTGCCATTGGCTTCATTTCACGAGGTACCCAGGTAGGGACTTTCTTGACCCATTTAATCACTTCCGCTAATGACATCTGACAGACCTGACCTAAGCTGAGATCCATGATTTTTGGCGTTCTTGCGGCTTCTGATAATCTTGTCCCATGACAGTCAGGACAGATGTCCTGCTTTAAGAACTTCTCCACTCTTTTAAAGCCTTTTTCATCTTTGACTTTGGATAAGGCATTCTCTACGGTATATGTCGCATTAAAGTAGGTAAAGTCCATCTCTCCAGCAGCACCGGTCTTACCGTTCTGATAGACCATATGTCTTTTCACAGCTGGTCCATGGAAGACAATGTCTTTCTCATGATCCGTCAAATCTTTAAAAGGTAAATCTGTTCTAACTCCTAAGTCTCTAGCTATATCTTTCATTAAAGACCACATTAATGTTTGCCATGGTAAGACGGCCCCTTCATCAATGGTTTTTGTAGGATCGGGCACTAAGGTACTTTCATCAACAATTCGGACAATGCCA
>ONFH01000283.1 GCA_900317015.1 uncultured Erysipelotrichaceae bacterium
GATACCACTTCCATTGGGCGAAGCACAATGGGAGTGGAGAATTCATTAGGTCTAAGTACAGAGGATGTAAGCTCTTCTTAAAATAATATCAAGAAGCCTTTTTTTACGATGTAAAAAGAAGTAAAATAAGAATGGTGAGAAAATAATATATGAAAAAAACTTTTAAATTAAATGATTACACGATGGAAGAAATTCAGACTTTTACTGGACCAAATGAAGAACATTTGGCCATCTTAGAAGATGAATTTCATGTCGACTTAGTCCTTAGAGGAGATGAGCTTTTTTGTTCGGAAGATAATGAGGCATTAAATAAAGTCATTGAACGATTATTGATGCTCACGAAAAAGCATGTGCGCATATCGACAAAAGATATCATGTATACGATTTCTTTAGCACAGAATGCATCGCTTGATGAAATGGATACGCTTTATCAGATCAGAATTGCCCGTACCTCGTCAGGCAAATTGATCACGCCAAAGACGATCGGTCAGCGTGATTACTACTATGCATTAAAGGATAATGATGTCGTCTTTGCGATTGGCCCAGCAGGCACCGGGAAGACGTACATGGCCGTTGTTTTTGCGGTCCAGGCGTTAAAACGTAATGAAGTCAAGAAGATCATCTTGACTCGTCCAGCGGTGGAAGCCGGGGAATCATTAGGCTTTTTACCAGGGGACTTAAAGGAAAAAATCGATCCTTACTTACGTCCATTGTATGATGCACTCTATGATATGTTAGGGGCAGAAACAACGGAACGGATGATTGAAAAGGGCATTATTGAGATCGCTCCTCTAGCTTACATGAGAGGACGTACTTTAGAAGATGCTTATGTCATTCTTGATGAAGCTCAGAATACGACAGATAATCAGATGAAGATGTTCTTAACACGATTAGGCTTTGATTCGAAGATGATCGTGACGGGTGATATTACGCAGATCGACTTACCACATGGCGTCAAGAGTGGGTTAAAACGTGCGATGCATTTATTGCAGGGCGTCAAAGGCATTAAGTTTGTCTTCTTAGATGCTACCGATGTCGTTCGTCATCCTGTGGTCGCTCGTATTATTAAACGTTATGACGAAGCTGAACGTGCGAAACAAAAAGAAGAAGACAAGGAAGGGGATTCACATGAATAAGGGAATTGTGAAGAAAACGGTCGCCTGCATGTTAGCAATTACGACGATTGGCTGTACGACGAAAGAAAAGACCAAAGTCACGAAGGCTGACACCAATGCAAAGACGACGACAACGACAAAGAAAGCGACGAGTGAAAGTGTGCCAAAGGATGTCTATGTGAAAGTATCGGCAGCCGGGGACTGTACACTTGCGAAAACACAGAATAGTTCTTATGCTGGGTCTTTCCTACAGAAGTATGATCAGAAAGGACCAAAGTACTTCTTTAGCAATGTCAAATCGACATTTGCGAAAGATGATTTAACATTAGTGAACTTTGAAGGAACATTGACATACTCAAACAATCGTATGGTCAAAGCCTTTAACTTCAAGGCTCCTCCAAAATACTTAAAGATCTTACAGTATGGTGGTGTCGATGCGGTCGCATTTGCTAATAACCATTGTAAGGATTATGGCCAGCAGAGCTATAATGATACGATCAAGACTTTTAAGAAATACAAGATGCCATATTCATCATTTGGCAGTGTAGGTGTTTATAAGACGAAAGGTATGAAGATCGGGATGGTTGCCGTTGACTTTAATGCCGGTATGTCTTTTGGTCAGATGAAAGATGCCAAACGTTTAGTGGCTTCTGGCTGTAAGAAATTAAAAGCCAAGAAAGTCAATGCCATCATCGTCAGCATGCATGGTGGCGTTGAAGGCAGTCATAGTGTCCGTGGGGATCAGATCTCACTTGGTCATTATGCCGTTGATCAGGGCGCTGATCTTGTCATTGGCACACATCCCCATGTCTTAGAAGGGATTGAACGTTATAAAGGTGCTTATATTGCTTATTCACTTGGGAACTTCTGTTTCGGCGGGAACCACAATCCTCGTGATAAGGATACAGCCATCTTACAGAAGACATTACATTTCAAGAATGGCAAATTAGTCAGAGATCAACAGCTAAAGATCATTCCATGTTCGATCTCAAGTGTCTCTTATACAAATGACTACAAACCAACGATCGTGAGTGGTGCAAGACGTACTCGTATCATCAATAACATGAACAGTTATTCACGTCGTTTCAAAGTGTCATTCAACTCAGCCGGTAATGCAAAGTAGAAAAAAGTTTACAGCGTGTAAAATAATATTAGAAAATGAAGAAAGCTCCTTAAAATCGGACTTTCTTTTTCGCTTTTTCAGATACAAATAAGTGATATTTCACATGATGACAATAATTTATTATTGACACAAGAAAATATCTCCGGTATATTGTACCCATACACAACAGGTGTACAAAAGGGGGAAGAGAACATGAGTAGTGCAATTAAAGAAATTTTTGGAATCTGGTACTTGATTGGTGCCGCCTTTGTCTTCTTTATGCAGGCAGGCTTTGCGATGGTCGAGACCGGCTTTACGCGAGCCAAGAATGCCGGCAACATTATCATGAAGAACTTAATGGACTTCTGTTTAGGAACGGTCGCCTTTTTAATTATTGGTTATAGTATTCTATGTGGAACGGATGTTTTTCATGGTTTGTTCGGAAGCGTCGGTCTGGGAAATGGCCCATTAACGAACTTTGCGAAGACGGACTGGTCTTCATTTGTATTCAACTTAGTTTTCTGTGCGACCGCCGCTACGATCGTCTCAGGGGCCATGGCTGAACGTACGAAATTCTTATCTTATTGTATTTATTCGTTTGTCATTTCATTGATCGTTTATCCGGTCGAAGCCCATTGGGTCTGGGGTCCTAATGGCTTCTTAGTGAGCATGGGCTTCCATGACTTTGCCGGCAGTGCGGCCATCCATTATGTTGGTGGCTTAACCGCCTTGATCGGTGCATGGATGTTAGGTCCACGTATTGGGAAGTATTCCAAGGATGGCACACCACATGGGATTCCTGGACACAATATTCCACTAGGTGCTTTAGGGGTCTTCATCTTATGGTTTGGCTGGTATGGTTTCAACGGTGCTGCTGCGAAAAACGGGACTCAATTGGCAACCATCTTTGCGACAACAACAGTGGCACCAGCGTTAGCCACTTGTACTGTCATGATCGTCACTTGGATCAAATATGGCAAACCTGATGTGGCAATGTCATTAAATGGTTCCTTAGCAGGCTTAGTTGCGATTACGGCAGGATGCGATGCCGTCAACGTCTTAGGTGCTTGTTTGATTGGTATCTTATCAGGTTTCAACGTCATCTTCTTTACATGGTTCTTAGACTATAAGTTACATGTCGATGATCCTGTTGGTGCGGTTCCGGTTCATTTTGCCAATGGCGCATTCGGAACGATCTGCGTTGGTCTCTTTGCTTGTGGAACGGATACCATGCCAAAAGCACAGGGCTTATTCTATGGTGGCGGTGCCAAGCTACTTGGCATCCAGATCTTAGGTTTATTAGTCATCGGCATCTGGACCGCTGTCACGATGTATATCGCATTTGCAGTCATTCGTGCGACGGTTGGGTTACGTGTTACGACTGAAGAAGAAATCACTGGTCTTGACCCATTAGAACATGGTATGGAAAGTGCTTATGCCGGCTTCTCATTCAAGTCTGAATTAGTTGATGGGGCTACGTATGAAGAAGACAATACAGGCAATCAGCCAGTCTCTATCGATCAAGCCATTCCAACAGAAGTGCATGGTGGTCTTGGTGAGATCTCGAATGTCGTCATCATTACCAAACCAGAACGTTTTGCCCGCTTAAAGGATGCGTTGAATGACATTGGTGTGGCCGGGATGACCTCATCTCAGGTCATGGGCTGTGGGATTCAGAAAGGTCAGACGAACTATTATCGTGGGGCCAAAGTCGATATGCAGCTCTTACCAAAGTTAAAGGTCGAAGTTGTCGTTTCGGAAATTCCTGTGGAGAAAGTTGTCAATACGGCTAAGAAGGCCCTTTATACTGGTCGTATGGGTGATGGGAAGATCTTCGTCTACAACGTTGAAGATGTCGTCAGAATCTCCTCTGGTGATCAGGGCAAAGACGCTTTATCATACGGTGATTAGGATAAAAAGTCAGGAATTCCTGAC
>ONFH01000320.1 GCA_900317015.1 uncultured Erysipelotrichaceae bacterium
ATAAAGAAATAAAAGCTGCCATGATAATCGACGATTCCTGTCAGCTGTAAGATAAACGCTGTAAAACAGGAGACGACATTGAAGATATAGACAAACGAAATCGTTTTTCCGCCACGTTCCCCTAACTGAACTGAAACGAATTTTGTCAAAGGACACATCATTAAAAACATACATGGGAACCCTAGCAGATAATATAAGTTATAGTGACCATCAATAAAGATCGTCAGATCATTCACACAATACAGCCAGACACCAGCACACAAGATCAGCACACCGGCATGAAAGAATCGCTTGATCGGCGCACTATTTTTTAGGAAGAATATGGCAAAGAAGATCAAGAAGATTCCTAAGATCAAAAACATAATAGAAATGCCTCTTGTAAAACTGTAGTGTGAAGACACGTATTTGGTAATCTGAGTATCTGTCCCAACACCCCATGCTTTTAGTGATAAATTTGGTCGACTATATAGCGAGTAATAAACCGCACGAATATGAAGCGCCTGATGATCCTTGTGAAAAGGGAGACCCATAGTATCCACCACGCAGGCTGGATCCTTCATAAAAGATGGACGGGTTCCCTTTTGTCCATAGTCATAGATCAAGTGGTTATTCACATAGACTTTCACTGGCGCATACACCGATTTGATATAAAGCTCATCTCCAGGACTTCCTTTGACATCAAAGGTAACTGTCACTTTTGTACGAGCTGGCAGATTCTTGATTGAATTCGGTAGATTCATAACTTTATTTTCTGATAAATAGCTGACTCGTGCCTGATGATAGAGGCGAATGTTTCCAGTTTGATCCACTTCCGCATCATCATATTTCTTTCCAATCAAACCCCCAGCTAAAATAAAAACCAATGCCAATAGGAAGAGCAGTATGGTCTTACCTCTCTTTAAAAGCTTCCCCATTATCAATGCGCCTCATTTCTAAGACCTGAAAACAGGAACTGTTTCAGGACTCGAGCTGCTTCAAAGATCGAAGCACGTCTAATATAGACATTGTCGCCTTCTTTCATGATAAACATACGGTCTTCCTTATCAAGTGAAGCGACCTGTGCTAAGTTGACCAGGTAACTTTTATGACAGCGATAAAACGGTGGATGAGGCAGCTGTTCTTCAAAATCATCAAGCTTACCTAGTGTTTTGATTTCTGTTCCACCACTGACATGGAGATATAAATGATGACGAGACTGTTCGACATAAATAATATCCGATTCCATGACTTCAACATCTTTGCCTTCACTTTTCACACTGATGTGTGGGCGTAGTTTCAATGCCTCTTCTCCCATCTTGAAAGCTTCTTTAACATCACTTAGTTTAAGTGGCTTTTCAAGATAGCGATTGACACGAAGACGATAGCCATCTGCAAAATGATCCTGGCTGGTCGTTGCAAAGGCAATTGGTACAAGATCATCAATCTCACGAATCTTTGCGACGGTCTCTACGCCATTCACTTTCTTCATATAGATATCCATAAAGATCAAATCATATTTTCCCTGATAATAACTCGCTAGAAATTCACTGCCGTCCGTGAAATGATCAAGCGTATAATTATCAGGTAAGGACTCACACAATTCAAGAAAACGCTGATATTCCTGATCTTCGTCTTCACAGATTGCACATTTTAATTTACGCATAAAAATCACTCACTTTCTCGACTCTCTCATTTCATAATTATACCATGTGAACTTCATTTTTAGTAATTTATTACAACTTCAAATTAAGAAACTAGGAGTTTGTACCCCTAGTTTCTTAAAGATCGGCCTGCTACGATGAGAATGAGACCGGCTATAAGCGATACATACACCATATTATTGATGGATGTCGTATCTCCCGTTTTAACAGTACGAGTAGAAATGTCTGGATTTTTAGAAGATGTTTGTTTTGTTTCACTTTGACTTGGACTTGTACTTGGACCTGACTGGTAGTTCTTAGAACCTTCAGTCCCCCTTTCAGTACTTGTCGTAGTGGATGTGGAAGGTGTCTTTCCACTGTTATAATTTGGTAAACTCGTATTTGTTAAAACAAAGTATTGTGTATCACCTGATTCACTCGTTTCAACACTTGAAGCATAACCTTCAACAGTATGTTCAACGATGGAATAATCCTTGACTTCCTGACTCTGCCAAGAATATGCATAGCCATTCGCTTTTGTTAAGGTCAATGTTTTTTCTAACTTAGATCCATTATAAAGATCCACAACAATTGATGAAGGTTTCTTGCCACTTCCTTGCCAATGCTTGACTAAAGAATACTTATAAATCTTTGAAGGGGAATATTTAGTCAATTCAATCTCCTGATTTGTCGGGAAATCAATGAGAACAGGAGAATAATTGTAAGTGACTCCACCTGTCGTATAAGGATCAACTAAGATCAAGTATAGACCATCTTCCAAATGATCAAAGACCATTTGCGATGTACTAGCCTTTTGACTAAGCCCTGTCGTTTTTTGAGCATCCCCTTTTAATGTCGTAGCAGCTTCACTTAAAGCAGCACTTGTATTGAGTTCATTTAAGTGAATATTTGTCGAGGCTGCTTCTTTGAATGCATCCGTATAACTATAGGATCCATTCTCTTTCTTAGCCACCTCATACAAATGAACATTCATACCTGGCTTTGTTTGCTTAATGGTTAGGGACGATGAGGAGGCATACACCGAACCTAAGGTTGAAAGTGCTAAGATCATCGCCATAATAAATGTCATTAACAATTTTTTCATAATCGTATCCGGCTTTTGCCTGCCTCCTTTATCTTACTTATTTGTAGAATGCTTTTTGTTCATAACTACATAGGCAGCTGCAGCTGCAACTAAGATTGCACCAACGCCGTATAATAATGTAGTACCCATACCACCAGTTTCTGGTAATTCAGAACCTTTGTTGTTCACTACATTAGCTGTGATTGAACCAGCTGATGTATCAACTGTTGCTTTCTGCTGTGTTCCTAAATCAATTTCACCTGTAGCTTTAACACCATTTAATTCTGTTAGTTTAGGGTCACCTGAATCAGTATCATGTGTAGCAGTAATTGTAAATTCGATTGGAGCAATAGTATTATATCCAGATGGAGTTGTTGATTCGATTAATTTATAATCACCGTCATCTAAGCCTGAAAATTCGAATTTAGTTGTTTCGCCAGCTTTAATTGTTTTAATATCTTGATATGTACCGTTTACTTTCTTCTGTAATGTAAATCCGGCGCCTTTTAATGGATTATTATCCTTATCAACCTTATTTACAACTGTCTTATATGTAAAGACGATATTCTTATCTTCTGGTGTTTTGCCAGTTTCACCTTCACCACCCTGATTAGGATTGTTAGAATAAGTCAAATCAACAGTATTTGGGTTACCAGCAGAACCAATCACTGCATTTTCGTTTAATTTGGCACTATATGTAACGACAACTTTTGTATTTGCATTTATAGTCACGCCCTGAATACCTTTCAAGTTATCGCAAGACCAAGTTACAGTTGTTGAACCATCAGTATTAGATGTTACATTCTCAGTAAATGAGGTTGTTACATCTGTATCACCAATTTTAATTTTTGCAGTATTCGCCTTGTAAGTTAAACCTTTGCTCATTGTATCTGTAAATACGTATTTGTAAGTTTCATAATCGCCAATGTTTGTTGGCATTGAACCAGTAATCTGATATGGAACTGAATCACCGATATCATAGTCAGCTGAATCCTGCCAGTCAGAAGTTGTTCCGTTCGTATCATTTGTATCTTCAACTTTCTTTACAACAGTTGGTACATTTAACTTTGTATTAGCAGTTGTATCGCCAACAACTTTTAAAATGTAAGATGTATAATCACCATGTGTTTCTTTCTGGCTACCATCCTTATCTTTAATTAAATAATAACCAGCAGATACATTTACAGCAGCAGATTTTCCAGATTCAACAGGATCTGTTGTAATAGGACTCTGTAAATAACTATTTGAAACTAATTCTTTTGCAAAGCTTGAGACATTACTATCATTTAATGATTCAGCTTTTACCTTAGCAGGACCAAATGCCGTCTTCCCTGCATCCGTTACACCTGAGCCCCATTCAATGTTGGATAGAGTGGCGGCTTCATTTTCTTTCTTATTATAATCTCCTTTAAAAATCTGATAGATTTCAAATATATGCTTCGCTTTGGTATCAGTGTTATTAACAGTTAACGTGTAAGTTGATTTGCTTGTTGCTGTTTCACCTGCAGCATGTACATTGACACCAGCTAAGGTGACAATTGAGAAAACCATCGCTAATGCGACTAGATAACTAAATAATTTCTTAATTTGTTTCATAAACTAGATTTCCCGCATCGTTTTATGAGCACGGTATATTTGTGATTAATAAATAATCAATATTATATTAAAATAAGCATCAT
>ONFH01000282.1 GCA_900317015.1 uncultured Erysipelotrichaceae bacterium
TATAAAGGCGTTTCTCATTTCATCGATGATCTGATTGCTTATAAGACCAATTATGAAATGAATAAGAAAAACTTTGGCGTGATCTATATAAAGGTTCCAGAGCTGCCGAGAATTGCCAATAACTTTGATCGAGAAACGATGCAGGCTGCTGTGTATGAATGCTTTAAGACCATTACGGCTGTTGCTGGTCACAAAGCATCGACGGCTTATGCCGACATTGGTCAGTTTATGGTTGCTTCCGCTTATCATTCACCGCAGGAACTTGTCGATCTGGCAGATGCGATTTCTAAGCGGATCGATACGATCCATGAAGTCAATGGCATGCCGACGACCTTAAGGGCACAGATTCATATTCTTTATACGGCTGAGGTCATCAAGAGTCTGGATGATATGAAACAGGGCATCTTGAATGGCAATCAGAAATCTTTTGAATCCCAGAACATCGCTTTAGACTATGATACAGTCATTGAGACGATCATGGATGCAATGCCGATCGGCTGTTATATCTTAAAGCCTGATCATATCATTCAATACTGGAACAAAGAAGCAGAAAAGCTGACCGGTTTTACGGCGAGTGAGATGCAGGGAAGAAAATGTACGGAAATGCCTTTAGGCTGTGCTTTTGTCAATGGAGAGTTCATTCCTGATCATAAATGTCCTGCCGTCGTTGCTTTTACGACAAAACGAGAATGCAGCCTCTCCATGTTTATGAAGACGAAGGATGGCAAGGAGCGTCTCGTCAAAAATACGATCGTTCCAATCAAGGACGAAGGTGGTCAAGTCATTGAACTGATCTCATTATTCGTCCCAATTTCTGGGGAAGATTATGATACGGATCTCAATGAACTGGTCTATGAGGCAGTGACACGTGATTCCTTAACATCTTTGCCAAGTCGAAAGTATATGGAATTCTGTCTAGACAAAGAGCTTGAGCTTTATCATCGTACGGGGCGTTCATTTGCATTACTTTCTGTCAGCTTCGCGTTAGATCAAATCAATTCAAACTATGGTGAAGAAAATAGTGATCAGATCCTTCGTAATATGGGCTTAGCTTTACGTAAGTATGGCCGTAGGACCGATCGCTTCTGTCGCTGGAGCAAGAATGAATTCGTTGGTCTCTTACGTTTAAGAAACGTCGAGGATATTAAGAAAGCGACGGACAGATTTGACAAGCTGATTTCTGATAGTAATGAGATCGATTGTCAGGCTGTTCTAGGCGTGACGGCGGTACGTGAAGATGATACGATCGAGACGATGATTTCTCGTTTAGATCACTATCTCTATGAAGCCAAGAAATCATCGACCCAAAAGATCGTCACTGATTATACAGAGTTGTAAAATGTATAGAAATCATCATTTTAAGGGAGTTTCGACTCCCTTTTTGAGTATAATAGAAAAGGAGGTGACACGATGAAGAGCATTAATCTCTTGACGCATTTACGATCACGAGAAGACATCAGTGAGAAGGATTTTATTCTCTATGCGAAACTTGAATGTCAGAGTCCCAGCAAGGTGACGAAGTCCTGGGAGGAAGATGACTTAGCCTCTTTCTGCCATGAATTTGCGGATGAAGGCTATGCATTCTTTGATGATTTCTTTTATAACTTTAAAATTGAACAGATCTCTAAGGAATTTGATCTGTTGCGGATCGGGCAGAATGATCTAATCAATATTGAACTTAAGCATGATGCAACGAAAGATCGTATTTTAAAACAGCTGGTCCAGAATCGCTATTATTTAGCCTTCTTGGATACGCCGATTTATTCCTTTACCTATATTGCGAAAACACATGAGCTCTATATGTTTAAGGATAATGATATTGTTTTATGTGACATCAATATCTTAAGAACACTGCTTAAAAATCAGAAAGTCCGTCCCATTGAGGATCTGAATGCCTTATTTCGGCCGGACGCATTTCTTGTGTCACCATTTACTCAGCCGGATCGCTTTCTGCGTCATCAGTATTTTCTCACCGATCAGCAGCGCATGATCGAAGGGGAGATCCTCAAGAATATTGAAGAGGATAATTATAACTACTATGCCATCAGCGGAGAGTATGGGACGGGGAAGACATTACTTTGTTACGACATGGGAAAAGAAATGATGAATCATTACGAGACGGCCATCCTGCATTGTGCAAAAGCCAATGAAGGCATCAAGACGTTAAATGCCCATGGCTTTAAGATCTATGACCTCAGCTTGTTTGATCAAATCGACTTCAGTGCCTTGAAGATCTTGCTGATCGATGAAAGTCAGCGTTTATCGCCAAAACAGCGATCATCACTGTTGGTCCGCTTGTCTTCGCATCATACGATCGGCATCTTTGTCTATGATCCTCATGGCTATTATGATGATCTCAAACAGTATTTATCATTTTTGGATGATTCAGGAGAATTGCGCAGTTTCCATTTAACCCATCGCATTCGTACCAATAAAGTGATGGCGGGCTTTATCAACGCCTTGCTTTATTCTCATCATGTCCCTAAGCATCAGGACTACTCGGCCATCTCGCTTGTTTCGGTCACGAATCACAAGCAGGCACAGGACTATCTTTCTTACTTGCAAACAAAGGGGTATTATAGTTTTGACCTTGCCAAAACAAGCGAGGACTATTATAACGGGGGAGACATTCTTGATGATGAGGGTCTTGCCGGCTGTGAGTTTGATAACGTCGCTTTAAGTTTAGATGAACGGTTTTATTATGATGAAGAAGGACGCTTGAAAGCCAAGCCACTCATCAGTCTCTTTATGCTTTATCAAGCCGTAACGAGAGTGCGTCGTAAGCTTTGTATCGTCGTCATCAATAATGCGTCCGTTTTTACGAAAGGATTAAAAATATTAGGTGAAGCTTATGAATAATTTAATGATGGGAATGGTCATCTTTGTGATCATCGGAGTCGTGATGATCATCTTTGGCCTTTATCATTTATCGATTCCGTTTCGTTTCAAGGAAGAACATACGGGACATTTTGTCAAAACGATCAAAAAGAAGAATGGCCTTTATGCGATCTATGAAGCCGATGGAAAAGAATATACGACATTTTCAAGCATCGTCTCTTCAGATCTGAAAAAAGAAGGGAATGTGACATTTTATACATTAAAGGATCAGTGCTTGTTAAAACCAAGTACGTACTTTATCCGTGGCATTCTGCTCATCGTCTGCGGTGGCTTTGTGATCGCTATGGGCGTAAAATCATTTCAATAATGAGGAGAACCTTATGATCAAAACAGTCTTATGGGATGTCGATGCGACACTACTCAATTTTGAGGCATCAGAAGAGATCTCGATTCAAAAACTATTTGCCAAGTATGGCGTGGAGATGGATGAAGAACGTCTGGCCATCTATCAAAAGATCAATCGAGGCTACTGGCTCGGCTTAGAAGAGGGACGCTATGATCGTCATACGGTCTTAACAAAGCGTTTTGATGATTTTTTTGACGTCCTTGGTTTACCTCATCAGGACACCGATGCCATGAATGACTTTTATCAGTTGGCCCTAGGCACATATGTCGTGAAAAACAAGGGGGCCAAGGAAACTCTCGAAGCCATCGGGGCGCTCGGTCTTCCCCAGTATGTCGTAAGCAATGGTTCCACCATCGCTCAGGAAAATAAACTGGAAAATTCACACTTTGATAGATATATGAAGGATGTCTTTATCTCCGAGAAAATCGGCTATGAAAAACCTGATCCTCGTTTCTTTAAAGCGGTCGCAGAAAGCATCCATTATGATCCTAAGAAGACCGTCATCATTGGAGATTCTTTAACCTCAGATATGACCGGCGGGGTCAATGCCGGCTTGAAAACGATCTGGTATAATCCAAAGCATTTAGAGAATGCGTTACACTTGCCGATCGATCATACGATTGAAGACTTAACAGAAGTCATTGAGATTGTAAAAAACGAGAAATAAAAAAACGATATGAGCAATCATATCGTTTTCTTATATCATTTAAATTTAAATTTAAATCATGCGCTTTGTGTATGTTATGCAGATTTTCTTAATGTTCTTAATTCTCTTGCTGTTAACTTAACTTTCTTTGGCTTACCATTAACCATGATCGTAGCCTTCTGTAAGTTGACATTCCATCTTCTTCTAGTGGCATTTAAAGCATGAGAACGATTGTTACCTGTTAAAGGTCCTTTACCTGTTAACTGACTTTTTCTTGACATTTTCTTCACCTCTCTTATGCTCTCACATACCTTGCTATCATAGCATCCTCAATATTAAAAAGCAACAATTTTTTTGCCTTTTTCCCCGGCAGTGAACGCATTGGATTCTAATGTTTTTACGATTATTTAATAATAA
>ONFH01000281.1 GCA_900317015.1 uncultured Erysipelotrichaceae bacterium
AAAACTTTCATTGGCTCTAAGCATCAATAATTCTTCAGTTTCTTCATGCCATTCAGAGATGCAGCAAGGAACTGCTGAAAGCATGCCGGAAACTAATGAATCCTTAGAATATGAGAATGGATCAGATAAATTAAACTGACTGATCTTTTCATAGTAATCCATATCTTCGATCTTTTCCGGAGGTATTGTTTCTAAATGGGCGAGGATCTCATCAAGTGGTCTTGGACGGCCATAATAGTAGCCCTGGATTCGCTGACAGCCAGCTTTACGTAAAAAGTTAAGCTGTTCTTCACTTTCTACCCCTTCTGCTAAGGTCTTGACGCCCATCAAATTGGCCATTGAAAGCATAGCCCCAACAATAAGTTCATTCTTTTCACCAAAGTTTCTCATAAAACGCATATCTAACTTGATCAAATCAAAGTGCGTATCCTGTAATAGATTCAAAGAAGAGTAGCCAGAACCAAAGTCATCCATCCAGACCGTGAACCCAGCCTCATGGAAACGTTTGATCTCATTTTCAATATCTTCCGGGCTAGATGATACTGATCTATCAAATCAGAAATGATCTTCACCATATCACGTCCCATGAAGTCATAGCGTGATAAGTTAATAGAGACTGACACAATCTGTATACCGGCTTCTTCTTTCGCCTGAAAATCTTTTAAAACTTGTTCGATGGCATACAGATCCACTTTATATAACTGTTTATTTTCTTCAAGAATCGGAATAAAGCGAGATGGTGGTAAGAGTCCATAATGGGGATCCTGCCATCTTGATAAAGCTTCTTCACTGCAGAGCTTACCACTCATCGCACGAAAGACAGGCTGATAGTAGACCTGTAAATAATGCTTTTCAACAGCTTCATCGATATGATTAAGAATATACCATTCCATTTCCGTATTTTCTGAAAGTTCTCGATCGTATTCACGTACCTGATCATAGGAGTCATCCTTAACATTATGACAAGCCACACGAGCATGTTCACAAGTCGTTGGTAAGCTCTCCTCTTCTGTGATCAGACATATGCCACAATGCAACTGAATACGCAGTCTTTGTCCATTCTTATTCTTTTCTGTGTAACAAAGATGCTTACTATACTGTTCCACAAAGTAATGATCCATCATATATCTTAAAAGTTCATGAGGATGGCGCCATTCATGTTCCTTACATAAGACGACAAAATGGTCTTCACCAAAACGAGCAATCAGACAGCTTGAATAGACAGCTCTTAAACAATCCGCAAATTTCACTAATAGACGATCTCCAGCATCATAGCCTTTACTTTTATTAAAGAAACGCATGCCATGGAAATCATATTGAAGGATATAAGCATGTCCATAAAGATCTTCTTCATCCAGTTTCTTTTTAGCCTGTTCAATAAAGTACGTATCATTATAAAGACCTGTACGCTTATCCGTGGTGTTTGCTAAAAGCATCTTCGAATAGTTACTGATCGATTCAAGACGTGAGTTTAAAACGATCAGCGTTGCTAAGATCGCGCAGGCATAAGCAAGCAGACAATGAATCACGTCGGTATAAAAGAGTGATGGTACCTTAAAGAGCGCCACAAAGATAATAAAAATAATGGTCCAGATCGTTTCATCAAGGATGATATGCCAAGGTGTATCCAATATTAAGACAGGCAAAGTGACAAGAAAAATAATAAAGGTAATTGCCATTTTCTTTGGGTCAAGGATCGTACCCATGAGGATCGCGGCGACAAAAGCCGGAATCTGCATGATATAAAAGGCAAACGTTGCATGCGTACATCGTTTATTCAGATCCGTGAAGGTACTTAAGAATCCTAAAACGACCAAATAAAGGGCAAGAACTAGTACGACAATAAAACATGAGCAACAGCCTGTGAGATTATATTTAACTCAATAACGATCAAAAACAGCCAAGGAAAGTATCTCAATGTTCTCTTATTCTTTTGATTGATCAGATCTCTTTCATTCTTCACATGATCCGCAAAAATTAAATCTTTAATATTCATCCCAATTGTTTCCATGTCATCCGCAATATAAGAATGCATATCCTCCTTTCTCCCAAACTCAATTTTTTTCTAGTGGTGATTCTTATATTTGCTAGTATATAATTCTAAATAGCTTACCGTCAAGATTGTTAGAATGATTCTTTTCATTTTAAAAAAAATCTTAACTTCCAATGAAATTCTCACTAAATAAGCCAGCTAATTTATATATAGAATATGTTTGATGCTATTTATATATACTGAGTCA
>ONFH01000280.1 GCA_900317015.1 uncultured Erysipelotrichaceae bacterium
CAGTCTGAATATTGAAAAATTCAAAAAAGAAATCTTGCTTTAGACGCAACAAATGTAGTTCTACTTTAGTACATTATCTAAGGTTTAATAGTTTATTATAGTTAGTAGGCATTGTTGCCACCTCCATTGTTTTTCTGTTAATTGTCAGTCGCATCCGACCAGTCTGCAGGAGCAGATGCAAGCCGGATATGCGCTGACGAATGTGAATAACCAGTCGATTCCATGACATTGGATTAATGGTTATTCACAGTGCTTATTGTTAACTAGCTTTATTAATTAATCAGAACTGAATGTCATCGATCTTCATGTCGTAGCCCTTGTCTTCATCTGCAGAGCTGGCTTCAGTCGGTTCGTCATCAATTATGATCTTAATGTGTTCAGTTAAGTCCTTATACGTTTCAGGGTAAGCTTCCTTCAGCGAGTCAAGCTGATTTAAAAGACCCTGGAGGTAAATGTCCATAAATCCTTCTTCATCTATGTCATCATTTTCTTTACACACTTTTTTTACATCCATGGCACTAATTGTGCCTTTCAGAAGCATATCAAGCGCATTTTCTCTGTCATCAAGCAGCGCCCTTATATCCGCATCCATATTGGCTTTGACCGATCAGTAATCTTTGAAATCGTTTCTGAAATTTCATTGCAGTATTCATTCATCACAATGTCGTCCCCATAAACCATCATCTCTGCCTCAAGATAGTTTGCCGGATATCCGTGCTCATCAGTGACATTCCAGGGATTGCTGTTGAAGCTGCAACCGTCGTCGATCCATTCAATGCAGCTGCTGATTTCTTCATCAGAAAAGTCAGGATGATCGAGCAGAAATTCGTTCATTGAGAGGGTGTTTAACTGTTTTATAAGACCTTCGTATTCGTCATCATCTTCATGGATGCAGAACAGACATGATATTCTGTACTTGTCCACTCTTACTTTAAATTTTTCACTGTCAGTTAGCAGGTAGTCCAGGTAGCAGCACCCATACTGCTTATCAATAGGGATAAAGCCATCAACACCGACGTCAAAGTCAAACCTGAAGGGAAATCCGTCAAGAAGCCATTCCTTACACATCTTCTCCTGCTTAGATGTTATTGCAATATCGTGCTTAAGCTGGAAGTCCTTCAGTTCGGCCATATCTGAATAGTAGGCATATTTTTCTTCATATCTGTCCAGTTCTTCATCGGTCAGGGAATCATCAAGATCCTGCTCCCAAAGGAACTTTAACTTGCCGAAGTAAAAACTGTATTCATTTCTTAAGTTCTGTTTCTGCAACTGTGTCATATGTGTAATTTCGTTATTCATGGTCGTTCTCCTTTTCGTATTCTGCTCTTATCTTTTCTCTTTCCTTACATGCCGCTTCAAGCTTTGCAAGCTGCCTATAAGACTGTGCATCAATTTCTGCCTGACTTCCATGTCCGGTTTTTCTTTTGGCATTAATGTAATGTTCAGGTGCGTAATTTACTTCTTTTTGTGATATATTATGAGTGGCAATGAGCTTGTTTCCGCAATAAATTAAGAGCTCATCGTTCTCCGGATAAATATCAACGAACTTTCCAATATATTCATCCGGCACAGAGTATTTGTTGCCCTTGTATGAGATCAGGATTGTTTCAGGGACCTTTTGCCTAAATCGAGCTGTAAGGTCACCTTCTACCATGATCTTGTTGGGAAGGGGCTTCAGATGCTCTTTTTCAATTTGGAATAAAACGACAGGTGGAATATGTGTTCCGGTATTGACCTGCTTGTTGCATTCATGGGTGATCGCTTCCTCAATAGTGTCAATCAGTTCCTTTAAAGAGCCGAGTCTTCCCTGATAAGGTTCAAGCCAGCTTATAAACTTGTGGAATTTTCTACCTTACCTTAGTTTCCGGGGTACGAACCTTGCATTTTTTTCCACACCGATGTCCTTAAAGAACTGTGATACCTCGGGAAGCATCTTGACGTTTTGATGATTTACCACGACTGCAGCGTTATCAGTTAAAAATTCTTCTGTAATGCTGCCGAGCTTTCTGTATGCTTTTATCGTGCATCTTAGGAAATCATCACGCGTTTTACTTTTTGTATAGAGGAACACGTGTTCTCTTGAATAGCCAAGAGTTGCACTAAACACATTGAATGCAATGACTTCACCGTTTGTAAAGGTAAATTTGAGATCCTCCTTGAAGTCATCCTGAAGGACTCGTCCCATATCAGTTTCATATAAAGGGTGAGGTTTCTTCTCGCTTTTTTTAATCTGAATTTTCTTTCTGTTGGTATAAGCCTTGAAGCTGTTGCAATTTTCGGGCAGATTCTCTTCACCGTATTCATGTTTAAGATATTCATGAATGGAACGCTTCGTATATCCGCCCTGATTAAAGAACTCAACTATTTCATCATAGTAAGGATCCCACTTGCTGGAACACTTACGCTGTTTCCTTGGCGGTATACTGCCACTGTCATAGATCTTTTTGATTGTATGTCTGTCTACGCCATACTTTCTTTCAAGATCGCTAAAGTTTGGTTTAATACCGTAAT
This sequence comes from uncultured Erysipelotrichaceae bacterium, assembly GCA_900317015.1. Lineage (GTDB taxonomy): Bacteria > Bacillota_I > Bacilli_A > Erysipelotrichales > Coprobacillaceae > Intestinibaculum. Next base: position 2,512 of record ONFH01000280.1, read on the forward strand.
CTTTCATAAACATAATTTCTCCAGTAACTTTCTGTAATATTTCTTCATTTAATTCAACACTTCCTTTCAGAAGTGAGTTTACATCAAATGAAAACAGGTAACCAAACCGGATTGAGTTATTTTCATCAATTTTGATCATACTTAAATGATCCAAATCGGTATATTAATCGATCTCTTTTGGTTACCTTAAGAGTACCATCATTAAATGTGGGGGTTGTTACATATTTTTGAAAATCTTGTAGTGTATTACCGGTATTTTTCATATTATAAACATTCCATCCAAATCGATATGAACTTTCAAGAAGATTTGTTATCTGTAATATTTGCCAGTTATAGTCTGTAATGGTAAAGCTGCTTCCTTTGATTTTAATCGTAGTTCCTAAAGCGTTTGTTTTTCGACCATGAGCTAGCGATTCTTTATTGGTAATGATCATATGATAAGGAAGGTTTATCACTGATAATTCCTAAATTATAGGCACGGTCATTTCCATAAATAAAACCGATATGATGGCCGTTCCTTAAGATATATTCATCAAGTGAAATTTCATCTTCGACACGGCAAAATGTCCCGATTTACATATTTTTTAATTATCCTTCATCTGCAAGCTCTCTTGGATATTTATCAGGATTATCCCAGTCGAACACATCACGAAGGTCTTCTGTAAAGATGATTTTGCCATGAGCATAATTCTCTTCAATATAATTTTTTAACCGAGTCCGTCGGTTAAGGAATTCATACTCACCTTTCTCATCCAAAGGAAGCTTTGTAGAAGGAGTCGGCCGTCTCAGCTCCTGCAGCACCATCGATCTTGACATCTTTATGGCTTTCCCGATTATTGTGTTTGTTATAATACATTCTTTTGTCATGGGTGCAGCTGATGCTTCATAACCTCCTAAAGAAATATCATGAACGAGCTGTTTGAAATCCTCTTCGCGCATATATTTGTTTTCAGTGCAGTAAGGGCATCTTGTTCCCTGAAAGAAGTCTACAGGTGCAACAGTAAATGTCTTTGCACATTTCTTATGATAAAGAGTGACTCTTTCACGCGAGTTGACATAATCGCCAACTAAGGCATATTCGTTGCCGACAAGTGCAGCCACATCCTCTTTAAATTCTTTGTTTGTACGCGGAGGTGTAGTTATATTGCCAC
>ONFH01000279.1 GCA_900317015.1 uncultured Erysipelotrichaceae bacterium
ACAAGAGGTGTTTGTGAAGTCGATGAAAATGACTATTTAACAGATGTACATGAAACTCATGATATCTTAAAGACAGCTGATGGTGCTGAAGTGAATGGTCAGCCATTAGATCCAAATGCGCATGTCTCTATGAACATGTGGGCTTTAACTCCTGCATTCATGAAGACATTAGAAGAAGGCTTCGTAGAATTCTTAAAGACGAACAAGGATCCAATGAAGGGTGAATACTTAATTCCTGTTTACATTGGAGAATTACTTGAACAGGGTAATGTCACTGTTAAAGTATTAGAAACAAAAGACAAATGGTTTGGTGTGACTTATAAAGAAGATAAGGATATCGTGATCAACAGCTTCAAGAAGCTTGTCGATGATGGTGTCTATAGTAAGAATCTATTTGGTGATTTATAATTGGGAGCAGGAGCTATTTCTTAGAGATAGCTCTTTTATTTGTTTTATGATTATTGGCATGATAGAATTCTTACGTATGAAAGGGGCACATGTTTATGTTTCATAAGATGAAATTAGGAAAGAAAGAACAGAAAGTCTTCATTGGGTTATTCTTTTTATCCATAGCCTATATTATGCCATTGATTCTGGCGGATCGTTTCTTTGTGGACGATCTAGGCAGAAACTATTTAGGTTATTACTGGTGGGATCATAATGGGCGATTACTGGCAAATGGTATTATGAAAGTCTTAAGTGGATTTAGTTCAACAGTTTTAGATTTGTCACCATTGACACAGATCTTAGGTGTGATCCTTTTATCGATGAGTCTTGTCTTTTTTTCTAAGAAGTACTTTTCTCATTATTCTACAAAGCTACAAGTTGGTATGCTTTTCTTTGCATTGGCAAGCCCTTATTTGATTGAAAACTTATCATTTAAGTATGATTCTTTACTTATGCTTTTAGGATTATGTTTTGTATTTCTTTGCTTTTCATTGCCTGAAGAGCTTCCTCGAGGCATCTATTACGTGTTGACCTCACTCCTGATTTTAGGCATGTTATTTTTATATCAGGCAGAACTTGGCGCCTATTTATGTCTTGTCGTCTTTGAATTCATTATTGGGATGTTAAAAGATGAGAAGACAGGACATCTCATCAAGAGAGGAATCTCACGTATTCTTCAAGCTTTGATCCTTGCTCTTCTTTATCAGAAGTCAGTTTCTGCATACATTGCCAATAGCCCTTATTCCAAATCCCATGCGGATCTGGTGGCACTTAATGCACATGGAATCAAAACCGTTCTTTATAATTTTAAAGAATATTTAAAAATCATAAACATGTATGTGAGCAGCTATAAGCCTTTAGTCATCATAGTTTCAATTGCTTGTCTTGTTTCACTGATTCTTTTATTAAAGAATTTCTATCAAAGAAGTACAAAAAGTTTAGGACTTAAGATCATAGATACGATTCTCTTAATCATCAGTCCAGCTGTCTTATTCGTTTTAAGCTTGAGCTTACTTATTGTCTTAAAGAACCCAGTGTTTGGCTGTCGTACAATGATCTCAATGACTGTACTTTATTTAATCATTGGTATTGCTTTAGCTTATTTGATTAGACATATACGATCTACGTACTTGATCATGGGTTTATGCCTTCTTTATAGTTTTACGTTTATGTATAGTTATGGCACATTAGTGAAAAGTCAGAAAGTACATGAAGAATCCATTACGCAGTCTATTGTCTATGATCTAAGAACATTAGAAAAAGATCATGTCATCAATAGTATAGCCTTATCAGGTTCGTACACGTATTCAAAGCAGATGATCATGGCAGATCAAAATAATAAGTTTTATAAGAAACTCATTCCTAACTATTTTGAAAACAATTCTATGTGGGGTGGCTATGAAGTCTTAAGCTTTCTTGATACCCCAACTCAATTTAAGATGACATCAATGAGTGATCTTCACTATATCAAGACTCATAAGAGTAATATCGCAAATAAAGAGTATGCGATCTATGTCATCAATCAAAAAGCTGTAATTTATTTCAATCATGGACCACACAAGGTCTAAAATGTAAAAAGAGTCAATGTCGTTATGGTAGTGTTTCTTGCTCATCTGTATTCAGATGGTTTGACACGTCTGAAAAGTCATGATCTGTGTCATGATAAGACCTCCTGAATGATAAAAATGGTCTCTATTCAGCGTTGATCGTGCTTCTTTTGATCAATACTTCTTATTTTTTAAAATATTGTAGGAATCAACGTTCTTAGCGGTAAAGAGAATGTCACCGTACAGAATCTTTCTGATGGCTGGTCAAAATTTGACTTAAAAATTATAAAAATTGAAAGAAAATAGGATTGTTTTGTGATATTGTTCTATAAGCGAAGATAGTATAT
>ONFH01000277.1 GCA_900317015.1 uncultured Erysipelotrichaceae bacterium
GCCCTTTCCTTTAAAGGTCCGGCATAGGCATAGCCGATGATCTTACCATCTAATTCTTCTACTAAATAAGGATACATCTCTAAAGTCTTTTGAATCCGTCCCTGAAACTCAATAAGAGTTGGCACTTTATATTCAAAGGTGATTGCCGTCTGTTCTACGTAATATGCATAGATATCAAGTAAAGCCTGTGCATCCTCTAAAGTTGCCGTTCTGATTTTTAACATGTTTCCACTTCCCTTTTTAATCAAGTATACCGATTTGTTTTCCTCAACACAAGGCAAAAAGAAAAGCTGACCAAAGTCAGCTGATCCATTATTTTTTCATAACTTTTCTGATTAATTCTTCGAATTCAGGAATTGTCGTATCTCTTGGGTTACCTGGAGCACAAGCATCAGCAGCTGCATCCTTTGCAAGCTGAGGAATATCTTCTTCCTTTAATCCTTCTACATATTCAGGGATACCGACATCCTTGCCTAACTGTTTAACAGCATCGATGGCAGCCTTACGGTATTCTTCCTGTGACATTTCGTCAACCCCTTGAACGCCCATAGCACGTGCGATTTCTCTGAATCTTTCACCAGTGTATTCCTGGTTCCATTCCATGATGACTGGTAACATGATGGCACATGCAACACCATGAGGTGTGTCATAATGAGCTGAGAATGTATGAGCGATGGAATGAGCGATACCTAAACCAACGTTAGAGAAGCCCATACCAGCGATGTACTGACCTAAAGCCATGCCTTCTTTGCACTTTGGATCACGTTTAACAGCGCCACGTAAGTTCTGAGAAATTAACTTGATGGCTTCAAGATGGAACATATCTGTCATTTCCCATGCAGCCTTTGTAGTATAACCTTCGATGGCATGAGTTAATGCATCCATACCAGTTGAAGCAGTTAAGCTATCAGGCATGCTCATCATCATATCTGGGTCAACAACGGCATACATTGGGATGTCATGTTCATCAACGCAGACGAATTTACGCTGTTTTTCAACATCAGTAATAACGTAGTTGATTGTAACTTCAGCAGCAGTACCAGCAGTTGTTGCGACGGCAATTGTTGGAACAGCATGATTCTTTGTAGGTGCAACACCTTCAAGAGAACGTACATCGGCGAATTCTGGGTTGGCAATGATAATACCGATTGCTTTCGCAGTATCCTGAGCAGATCCACCACCGATGGCGACGATGGCATCAGCGCCAGCTTCTTTGAATGCTTTGACACCAGCCTGAACGTTTTCAATTGTTGGGTTTGGTTTAACATCTGAGAATAAAGCATAGTCGATGCCGTTAGCTTCTAATAAGTCAGTGACTTTAGTTGCTACACCAAATTTTACAAGGCCCTTATCTGTAGATACGAAGATCTTCTTGTATCCGGCTGTTTTGATAATATTAGGAATTTCGTTAATGGCTCCTTTACCATGATATGAAACAGTATTTAATACAATTCTGTTTGCCATTTTCATTATCTCCTTTTGTTTTATTTTTCACGAGTATAATTATAACGCCATTGTAAGGACTTTCAAGTTACAAAAATTCGACTTTGTAACATTCAAAAGAAAAATGCCGATTCTAAGATCGACATTTATAAGATCAATTCATTGTTTACGACATCATCATGCTGCTTAGCGATGATCGTAACGATTTCTTCTGGGGTCTCCTTTTTGCCATTTTTGATCCAGGCACAAATGATACCGACAAAAAAGCCAGCACGAACGGAAATAAAGTATTCAAAGTCATCGAGATCATACATCATGCCACGCTTTTTCAAATATTCAAGAAGGATATTTGCTTTATTCACAAATCCTTGATAAATAATATCAATACGTCCATTCTCAAACAGCACTTCTAATAGGCGTGCATGCTCTTCTTTCATCCAGTAACGCATGACATAGATCAGCAGTGCATCCTCTTTATGCAGATCAGGAGAAGATGTCACAAACCCGGTCAGCACCTCTTCAAACAGCTGATCCATCTTCCAGGAAAGCAGATCTGTCACTTCATCAAAGTTGCGATAAAAGGTCGCTCGACTCACTGTCGAAACATGACTGACATCGGAGATCGTAATGGCAGAAAGCGGTCGGCTTTTAAGAAGCTTCATCAGCGCTTCATACAACATATTGGCCGAACGGGTCGCACGGATATCATCTTTATAGTGATACATGGGATCACCCCTTTCATGCGTTACAATTGTCGCATAAGTTCATACAGGATGCAATATTAATCAAGCTTCGTAAAGTCGGGATCAAAATAAACCTGATCCTGATGGTTATAAAGGATCGGTGCGACATCCTGCAGACGACCGGACTCCTGAATGTTATGATGGATCCATTCCATCCCCTGGTGCTTTGAATAAAGCTTAGGAACGAGCGCATGGTTGAACAGTTTGGCTTCCTTGCCATTGCCATCAAGACCAACTAATGTTTCTGTGTAGAATGTAGAGCCTTTGCCATCAGCCGTTGGTCCATAAACATGTTTGACTTTTACATGACATATTTGGCTTTTTTGTCACAAAAGAAAACATTGAGCCTACACTCAATGTCTTAGTTCAATTTCTTTTTGGTTATCAGCTTTGCTCGTCTCACTTCAAACGTCCGATAGGTATTCCGTCGGTTCATTTTTAAAGCGAGCGCCTCCGCCCTAGATGCAAGATCATAATCACTTTGATCTTCTTTGATCGCATCCACGAGCTCGTCTAAAAGCGAATTAACAAATGCGCCTGTTTCCTCTTCATCAAAATAAAGAATGACCGCATGTTCATCGATCGTATACATGATCAAAGAAAAGTTTCCCTCTTGGAACGAACCTCTGATTTCAAACTTAACGATGGCACGCATCGGTACGACATAAGTCGTCGACCGTTCACTAATACTATTTTTAATCAACAAATCAGCCATATTATTTAAGATCCTTTAAATAATATTCCAGTTTATCAGGGAGCGCTTCAATCAATAAAGAGGCCATATCGGCGGGTGTCCGCTTCATTCCGTTGACCGCCCATTCGACGGTCATCGTGATTGAACCATGACAATACATTCTCAGTAGAAAGTCGATGTCTTCTGGCACATCTCCCTGGATCTTCTTCTTGATCACATTGGTATAGAAGTTATAAATACAGTTATAATCATAGTTTTCTACATTATTATAGTCTTTCGACTTAAAGGCTTCACTAAAGAAGACCTGATCATGCAGGATGAATTCAAACTTCTTTGTAAGTCCCTGTAAAAGTGTCTCCTGAGCACCGATCTGTAAAAAAGACTGATCGGCCAAGCGTTCAAAGTACCAGTTGACAAGATCATACTTATCTTTAAAGTAACGATAAAACGTCTGTCTTGTCATGCCAGAATTTTTGACAATATCAGTGACTGTGATTTTATCTAATGCCTGATGATTCATCAGATCTTTGATGCTTTGGGCAAAAATATAGCGTGTATCTTGTTTTTCCATTTTGATCACCGGTCTCATTATACATGAAAATCTCCTTCCATTAAAGTGATTTAGCTATATTAGAAATTGTACTTGTGATAATGAAAAATAGGCATGTTTCCATACCTATTTATAGTAATGCATTTGTGGCATCTTCTTCATACTGCTGCGTGTAAAGACGATAATAATAACCTTTATGCTTCATCAAGCTTGCATGTGTGCCCTGTTCAACGATCTTACCATCTTTGACGACTAAGATCACATCGGCATCGACAACGGTTGATAAACGATGGGCAATCATAAATGATGTACGCCCTTTTATGACGGTACTGATGGCATGCTGAATGGCTTTTTCGGTCACCGTATCGATCGAAGACGTCGCTTCATCCAAGACTAAGATCGCCGGATCGGCTAAAATGGCTCTCGCAAATGATAACAGCTGTTTCTCACCTGTTGAAAGGAGGTCTCCGCCTTCCCCCACTTCTGAATCTAAGCCATGTCCCATAGAATCGACCACGCTTCTTGCACTGACAAGATCAAGGGCCTGATAGATTTCTTCATCGGTCGCATCAGGCTTGCCATAGCGTAAGTTTTCTCTGACCGTTCCCGAGAAGAGCTGAGGAGTCTGTAAGACATATCCTAAATGAGAATGCAGCCAGAGCTGAGAACGTTCACGCACATCTTTTCCGTCGATCAAGACCTGACCGCTTGTTGGTTCAAAGAAGCGACAGACTAAATTGACAAGTGTTGATTTACCGGCACCGGTCTCACCCACGATGGCAACATTCGTGCCCTGTGGCACCTTCAAGTTGAAATGTTCTAGGACCATCTCTTCTCCATCAGGATACTTGAAGCTGACATCTTTAAATTCCACATCACCATGGAGATCTTCCCAGTTCTCATAGCGAGGATGGAAGACATCCCCATACTTGGCAATGACATCTTGACGATCTTTGACATCACTTTCCGTCTCCATTAAATGTAAGAAACGTTCAATGTTGGCCTGCACTTGAATGAGAGCACTGAAGACTTCAACGATATACTGAATCGGTTCGATCATGTTTAAAGCATACGTCATAAAGACAGACAATGTCCCGATGGCCATTAAACGCTGCATCGTTAACAGGCCACCAGCACTTAAAACGATGGCTAACGCACACGATGACATGATCGTGATCGTCGCTGTAAAAAGGGCGGAATAATGCGTCGCATGAATGCTTGTCTGTTTCATGTCCAAAGTATCTTCTTCAAAGTCCTTGGCGATCTTATCTTCGACGACTAATGTCTTGATCGTTTTGGCACCAGTGATGCCTTCATTAAAGTCACCGGTGATCGTCGAGTTGATCTCTCGGATCTTACGATTCAAAGCGATCATATGCTTCTGAAAGAAGGTGATCAAAAAGAATGCGACTGGCATTAAGATCAGTAATAAAACGGCCAGCTTCCAGTTGATAGCGATCATAACGACAAAGACGGCGACGATATAAGAAGCATTCCAGACGAAGTCCATAATGCGCCAGGTCATAAAGGTCCCAATACGGTCTGTATCACTCATGACCCTTGCTAAAATATAACCGACATTATTGTTGTTAAAATACGAAAATGAGAGTGTCTGCAGATGATTGAATGAGGCATTCTTTAAATCACGGCCAATATCTAATTCGACTTTTGAACAGATATAAGACGAAATAAAGTTATCAATGACCTGTAACACCAAGATCAAAATATATAAGAACACAAAGTAACCAATCGTATCTAATGTCTTCTTGCCAATATAATGATTCAAGGCATATCTGTTAAATAATGGATAGGCACTATCGGCGATGGATGAGAGCACGCCTAAGAGACACATCGTGATGATCAAAGGCAGATATTTTTTAATATAAGGAAACAGATCCACAAGTCCAAACCATTTTCTTTTCTTAGGCATCCTGCTCACCTCCAATATTCTGAATATCACAGATCTCACGATAGAGACCATTCTGTTTATAAAGGGTCTCGTGACTGCCGCATTCGGCAATCTTCCCTTTATTTAAGACGATGATCTGATCCGCATTCATTAACGTCGTAATACGATGAGAGATCAGAATGACCGTGGCTTCCCCCATCACTTCATGAAGCGAATGACGGATCTTGGCATCTGTTTCCGTATCTAAGGCAGACAGAGAATCATCAAAGATCATGACGGGCGCATGCTGGACGACCATCTGCGCGATGGCGGTACGCTGTTTCTGCCCACCAGATAAGGTGACGCCACGTTCACCGACAAAGGTATCATAACCATGCTTGAAATGATTGATGGCCGTATCCAAGGCCGCTAATTGTGAAGCTTTCTGAATATCTTCAAAGTTGGCATTCTCGTTAGCAATCCCAATATTGTCCTTTAAACTGCGTGAGAATAAATAAGGCTCCTGTAAAACAAGACCAATATTCTGTCTTAAATAATCGGATTTGATGTCTCGAATATCGACACCGCCAATGGTGATCTTGCCTTCCTGTAAAGGATATAATTTATCTAACAGGTACATGAGTGTCGATTTTCCCGAACCCGTTCCACCAAGTATGCCTAAAGTTGTCCCATGGTCGATCGCAAAGGACACATCTTTTAAGATATAAGGCGTTTCTGGGCTGTAACGGAACGAAACATGATCAAAGATGATATCCTGATCCATTGAAGGTGCGATGGCATCTTTTTTGTCTTCTTCCTCTTTCGCATTCATGATCATACGAATACGATCGATGGAAACACCGGCACGTGACATCTCGGAAATGACACGACCTAAACGACGAATTGGCCAGACAAGCATATTGTTATAAGAAATAAAGGCAATAAAATCACCGGCGGTGATCTGCCCCTTCAAAGCAAAGATCGTCCCTAAGATGACGATCACAAACACCTGTAAGCCAGAGATGCCATCACCAACGGACCAGAAGGCTGACATGATGACGGATAATTTCATGTACGCTTTGGTGTAAATATCATTCTGTTTCTCAAAACGTTTGCGTTCATAGCGTTCACGTCCAAAGGCACGAACGACTCTCACACCAGTAAAGTTCTCCTGAGCGATACTAGATAAATTTCCCTCTTCGGTATCGGCCACCATAAACGTATCCGCAAGCTTCTTATGGAAGAATAATGAATAGCCTAAAATGATGGGCAAGAAGATGGCAGCCACGAATGTCAGTGTCTTAGAAATACTCACCATAAAGGAGAGTCCGATGACTAACATGACAACGATTCTAAACATCCCTGTTAACTGTTCTGATAGGAAGTTCTTGACCATTTCCACATCGTTGGTACATCTCTGGATCAGATCACCCGTGGGATGATCGACATACCAGGCAAATGGTAAATGCTCTATATGCTCAAAGAGCTTATTGCGCATCGTCATGACGAGCGTCTCCGCCCCTTTAGAGTTATTTAGATTAAATAAGTAGCGAAATAAGGCACCGATCAAGGCAATCACAATAACGATCAAAGCCACGATAGAAATGTGCTTTTTTAACAGTGGGACATTGAGCATCGTAAAATAATCTTCGGTCGATTTCTTTGTCCCGATGATGGAATCGACCGTAAAGCCAATGACTTTTGGATTGACTAAGTCCATTAAGGAGCTTAAAGCCGCAAAGATGGCACTGGCGAGGAAATAACGCTTTGATCCTTTGAGGAAATAAAGGATCATGCTTAATTTGGTTGGATAATTCTCTTCCATTCTAAACCTCCCTTCCATTGAAAAAGAATCACTACTGTGATTCCTTCTCTTCCTCATCTTCAGTTTCATCGTTTAATTCAAAACGATATTTCTGTTTAATGTTCGGATATTTCTGATGATCCACTTCACTCATGAACATATCATAAGGACGGACAAAAGCTCCAAAATCACCATACAGAGCCTGATAGACCATCATCTTTTCTCTTGTTTCTGTGTGTGTTGCCACCCCAATGATGCGATATAAGTACTGATCTGTATTGGGATCGACAGTTTCTCTTTTAAAATGTCTGACGATATCGCCAGGTTTAAATGCTTCTCTCATGAGTTCTCCTTATAATATTCAATAATCGACTGCGTGCCATCATCCTCATGCTCTTTTAAGCTTGATGAGTGACTTAAAACAGTTTCTAAAATATCTAATGTCAAGCCACGTTCTTTGGCTTCTTCATCCGCAATCTTCATATCTTTAATAAAATGTTTCATATAAAAGCCTGGGGCATAATCTTTATGGATCATCTTTGGACCAAGATTGACTAGCTGCCATGAAGATGCAGCGCCACCGCTGATCGTATCTAACATCTTCTCGACATCTAATCCTGCTTCCTGAGCGTAACGAATCGCTTCTGCCACACCGGATAAAGCACCGGCAATAGCAATCTGGTTGGCCATTTTCGTATGCTGGCCACTGCCGATCGTACCTTCATAGATCACACTATTACCCATGCAGGATAAGATGTCCTTCATGCTTTCAAAGTCAGCTTCATCACCGCCGACCATAATAGCCAGCGTGCCTGCTTTCGCACCACTATCTCCACCAGAAACTGGGGCATCAAGTACATGAAGGCCTTTCTTTTGCCCCTCGTCATAGATCTTTTGGGCTAACATCGGTGACGATGTGGTCATATCAATAAGATATGTTCCCTCTTTGACATGATTGATCAGACCGCTCTCACCAAAGTAGGTCTCTTCAACATCACTTGGATAACCGACCATCGTAATGATGACATCACTCTTTTTGGCAAGTGAGACACGATTCTCCTGATAATCAAGACCGTCTTTGATCAAAGCCTCTGCTTTGCTTTTTGTACGTGTATAACCTAAAACATGATAGCCATGTTTCATTAGATTTCTAGCCATGGAAGACCCCATGACACCTAGACCAATAAAACCAATGTTCATTGTTTTTCTCACCTCATTCCTTATTATACAGAAAGCCGTTTCCTAACACAAAACAAATGACTCCTCTTTCAGTTTCTTCATTCCATGAAATCATAAGAAAAAGTCATTCCGTCGGGAATGGCTTTTATGCTAAAGACATGTTTTCAATCTGTGAACGCATCACATCATAACCTAAGGCATTGACTTTATAATCCGTTGCCTGAGATGTCTTTTCCACTTCATTATTGGCTACATTTAAAGATGTAACGAGATCATTCTTGATCTGCATCCTCCCAAAGGCATCACTTAATGTCGTATACGTTCCATCGTTGTTCTTAGTCGCAAAGACTAAATACTCTTCACCTTTTTTCATTAAGGGATCGTCTTTGACGATATATCGGGTACTCCCATCAACACCACCACGCATCTTGATCTTGATCGTCGATGCATCGGCATTTTTTAGACCATCTTCCACCTTAGCCTGATATGTCGTATAGACATACTTGCCAGACTTATTCGATGATCCATCATCTTTGATTTTCACTTTAGCAACCAGCGTTGCATCATTGATCATGTCCTTTAAAGAACCATAACGCTTAGTGACCTGACTATTATAGTATTTTGTCTGAGTGACCTTGGTCGCTCCACATCCTACTAGTAGGATGCTTATGAATATTAAAATGAACTTTTTCATATTGCCTCCTAGGTCTCTATTTTACCACGAATCAAGAACGTCCTCTCTTATAAATAAAAACTTCTCTTATAGAAAAGAGCCATTGCGTCTAGTGATTAAACAAACTGAAGACTTTGTCTAATCAACAGTGAAAAAAGAAGGATGACGATTTGTCA
>ONFH01000272.1 GCA_900317015.1 uncultured Erysipelotrichaceae bacterium
AAAGCACCACTCACAAGTGCTCTGATGAGCTGTGTCATCCCATTTATTCCTGGTGACTTCATGAAGATGGCAGGGGCTGTTCTGGTCACTAAGAAAATCAAGAAATTTGTAGTTCAAAAGGAAAATATCCTTTTAAATTCATAAATTGAAGAAATAAGAAATATTAATATTTGAATATCAAACTATTTACAAATCGCAAAAGCATGTTATAATGCAACCGTAAATTCAAGGAGGAAACAAAAACTATGGAAACATTTGAAAAGGTAAAAGATATTATTGTAGATTCATTAAGCTGTGAAGCTGATGATGTCACTTTAGAAGCAAGCTTAACTGATGATTTAGATGCAGATTCATTAGATGCGGTAGAATTGATCATGGCTGTTGAAGACGAATTTGGTATTGAGATCTCTGATGAAGAAGCTGCCAAGATGAAGACTGTACAGGACATCGTTGACTACGTTGAAGCCAACGCTTAATTTTTTCACCTATACTTTGAAATTCAAAATATGAAGTTCAAAACAGGAGGAAGAATAATGGACTTAGTAAAAGAACTGATGACGGCTTTTGAAGATTCCGGCATCAATAAAATGAAAATTGAAATGGAAGGCATCAAGCTTGAATTAGAAAAAGGACCTGAGATCGTTCAAGCTGCTGCCCCAGTGATGCAGGCTGCTCCTGTTATGGAAACACCTGTTAAAACGAACAAAGTCACTCAAGAAAATGTCACAGGAACACCTGTGAAATCGCCACTTGTAGGGACTTACTATGATTCACCATCACCAGAAGCTCAGCCCTTCGTAAAAGTGGGTGATCATGTTTCAAAAGGTCAGACGCTTTGCATTATTGAAGCGATGAAGGTCATGAATGAGATCAAAGCTCCTTTAGACGGAACGATCAAAGAGATCCTCGTGAAGAGTGAAGATCTTGTGGAATATGATCAGACCTTAATGACGCTTGAGGAAGCGTAATGTTTAAGAAAATATTGATTGCGAACCGCGGTGAGATCGCGGTTCGTATCATACGTGCCTGTAAAGAAATGGGAATAGAGACAGTAGCTATCTATTCTACGGCTGACAGAACATCTTTACATACACAACTTGCGGATGAAGCCATCTGTATTGGTGGTCCTAAAGCAAAAGATAGTTATCTGAATATGGGTGCAATCATTGAAGCGGCTATTGATACTGGCTGTGAAGCCATCCACCCTGGTTTTGGCTTTTTAAGTGAAAACAGTGAATTCGCCAATCTGGTCAAGAAATGTCATTTGACATGGATCGGCCCTGATGGGGATGTCATTGATGCTTTAGGTAATAAGTCAAAAGCAAGAGAAATGATGATTGCAAACAATGTTCCAGTTGTTCCTGGTTCAGAAGGATCTGTCAAAGATTTCAATGAACTGAAAGAGGTTGTCGACCGCATTGGTTATCCCGTTTTAATTAAAGCTTCCGCTGGTGGCGGTGGTCGAGGTATGCGTCGTGCGTATTCGAGTGATGAACTAGAAGAAGCTTATAATACGGCTAAGGCAGAGGCAAAAGCAGCTTTTGGCGATGATGATATGTATGTCGAAAAACTTGTCATTAATCCAAAGCATGTCGAATTCCAGATCTTAGCTGACAATTTTGGAAATACAGTGTATTTAGGTGAACGTGACTGTTCAATTCAAAGACGTAATCAAAAGATGATCGAGGAATCACCTTGTAAGATCTTAACCGAAGAGCTGCGTCAAAAGATGGGTAACGATGCCGTCAAGGCTGCCAAAGCTGCCCGTTATACAAATGCTGGAACGGTAGAATTCGTCTTAGCTCCAAATGGTGACTATTACTTTATTGAGATGAATACGAGAATTCAGGTCGAACATCCAGTCACAGAAATGGTTACGGGTATTGATCTGATCAAGGAACAGATCCGCATTGCCGAAGGATTAAAGTTACGTTTCAAACAGGAAGAGATCAAGATCCAAGGTCATGCCATTGAATGTCGTATCAACGTCGAAGATCCACATCATAACTTTGCCCCATGTCCAGGGAAGATCACCACATTACATATTCCTGGAGGGATGGGCGTTCGAGTGGATACGCATGTCTATCAAGGGTATGAGATCTCACCATTCTATGATTCGATGGTTGCTAAAGTGATCGTTCATGCCCCAACAAGAATTGAGGCTATTAAAAAGATGCGTCGTGTCTTAAGTGAATTAGTCGTGGATGGTGTGAAGACGAATCAGACGATCTTATTCTATATCTTCCACTCTAAGGATTATGTCAAAGGTAAGTTTGATACCGGCTTTATGGATGCCCATCTAGAGGAGATGTTAGAAGACAATGGATAAGATCTTAAAGAAACGTCGTAAACAGCTCAATGAATTTAAAGTCTATTTAGGGAAGAACACCGAAACAAAACCCGGTGATGTCCCTGATGGTCTTTATACCAAATGCCCTAATTGCAGTGAACTCATTATGAGTGATCATCTTAAAAATGAACTTTATGTTTGTCCAAACTGTGGACATCACTTTTATATCCCTAGTCATGAACGATTAACTGCGTTATTTGATGAAGGAAAATATCATGAATATTACAAAACTATGAAAACGAAGGATCCGCTCAATTTCCCTGGCTATGACAAGAAGCTTGAAAAAGGCAAGCATGCGACCGGTATGAATGATGGCGTGTTAGTGGCAACAGGTTGTATTGGCGGTGTGAAATGTGTTGTCTGTGTGATGGATAATCATTTCATGATGGCTTCGATGGGAACCGTTGCAGGAGAAAAGCTGACCCGTGCGATTGAGATGGCTACCAAAAGAAAGAGACCACTTATTATCTTTACATCTTCTGGGGGCGCTCGTATGCAGGAAGGAATCTTCTCACTTTTCCAGATGGAAAAGACAGTCGCGGCTTTACATCGTCATTTAGAGGCTGGACTTCTTTATATCTCTTATCTCACCCATCCCACAACGGGTGGAGTGACCGCATCCTTTGCGATGTTAGGAGATATCAATATTGCCGAACCGGATGCTTTGATCGGCTTTGCCGGTCCTCGTGTCATCGAAAGTACGATGAAAGTGAAATTACCGGAAGGCTTCCAGCGTTCAGAGTTCCTAGAGGATCATGGCTTTGTGGATCTGATCGTTGAGCGACATCAAATGCGAAAGATCTTAGTTGATCTTTTACACTTGCATGAATAGGAGGAGAGAGACGATGACGTTAAAAGAAAAAGAAGAACGTATTGCCAGTCTTGAAGAAAAACTAAACAAGATCAAAGATGATCCAGAATTATCACAGCATCTTGAGATCGATACTATTCAGCAGACGATCGATGCCTATAAAAAAGAAACGTATACGAATTTGACTGCATATGATCATGTCCTTTTAGCCCGTAAGAAAGAACGTCCTCATATCAAAGATTACATCAATGCTTTATTTGATGATTTCTATGAAATGCATGGGGATCGCTTCTTTGGCGATGATCAGGCGATCGTTGGCGGTATTGCGTCCTTTCATCATTTACCTGTGACGATCATTGGTCATCAGAAAGGACGCAGTCTTGATGAAAACATGAAGTGTAAATTTGGAATGGGTTCACCAGAAGGATTCCGTAAAGGAATCCGTTTAATGAAACAAGCCGAAAAGTTTCATCGTCCGATCATTACCTTTATTGATACACCAGGGGCTTATCCTGGCATCGAAGCAGAAGAAAATAATGTTGGCGAAGCCATTGGTCAGAGTCTCATGTATATGAGTCATGTTCAGGTTCCGGTCATTACGATCGTGACTGGTGAAGGTGGCTCTGGCGGCGCTTTAGCACTTTCAATCGGTGATCATATAGCAATGCTAGAAAATGCGGTCTATTCCGTCTTATCGCCTGAAGGTTTTTCATCTATTCTCTGGAAAGATATTGAGGGAAAAAGAGTTCCAGAAGCTTGTGAAGTCATGAAATTAACAGCTCAAGATCTTTTTGATTTTGGTATTGTCGATGAGATCATTCCTGAAGCCTTAGGCGGTGTGGACCAGGATCCTAATTACACATATCGTAAGATCCATCATATGTTAGAAAGACAGATCGATGC
>ONFH01000270.1 GCA_900317015.1 uncultured Erysipelotrichaceae bacterium
AGTTGTAGATTCTCCTTATTTTTTATTGACAGAGTTCTACCTGTAGTGTATTATAAATAAGCACTCAGAAATGCCGCATTCGTATAACGGCTATTACATCTGCTTGCCATGCAGAAGATGCCGGTTCGATTCCGGCATGTGGCTCCATTTTATAAGTGCATGAGGACTTCAGTCCTCATTTTTTATTGAGCAATAAATAAAGCAAGCGGGTCTGGCAAATGCCAGGCCCGTTGTTGTTTATGCATAATCTGTTTCTAAATCGGTAATCGTCAAATGACTGCCTTCCATCGTGACATCGATGCCCTTATGGACTTCCTCTGTTGAGATCAATTTTTTATGATCTGGGTTGAAGGCTGATGGCTGTAATTTCAAGACATAAATATTGTCATAACATGAGCGAATCGTATCATCGTCATGAGCTGTTAAAGAAATCAACTGAATATTGTTCTTTCTGGCAATATCCATCATTGGTTTTAACAAGTGCTTGGCACTTGCTTTCCCAAATGGGTTATCCATGATCAGCACTTTGCCATCATTCTTTGTCGCATAAAGATCTGTATCATTGTAACGCATGTAATACAGTAATGACGCTAAGACGATGAAGGATGTTAAGAATGTTTCCCCATCGGAAGACTTTGTGGCAGCTTCCTGCCATGAGATGACGATCGTCGTCTGTGTCCCCACTTTAGTGATCTTAATATCTAAGTCATTGAGATCCACCGTTGAGGCAAAGAGCGTCTCACTTGTTAGATGGGTCTTCACATATTCATGAAGAGTCTTCTTACTTTCGCCAATGACTTCTTGATCATGGACTTTCAAACTGTCTTCGATCAAGTTTTCGTAGAACTGTTTAACACGGGCATAATAGATGGACTGTTTGATATCATCATCGGTCTCATTGACCCAGCGTGGTAAAACGATACGCATCATCTTCGTTGGTTTATCAAAGATTGTGATCGTCGAATGGGAATCGATCTTGTTGATCTCCTCATAAAGCTTATAGGCATAGTTATAGAGCTGTTCGACATGATCATCTTTTTCACGATCTAACATATTCATCGTCGCCTGTAAAGCGTCCACAAACTGGTTGAAGCCTTCGGTAATACGTTTCATCGCCACGGCGATCAGCTGTGCATTATCCTGCTCTTTCGCATCTTCTAAGGATGAACCGATACGATTTAAGCATTTGATAAAGATGCCCTCACTGTATTCTGGTTTGGCACGATTAGCGTAATAAAGATCCACTAAAGACGTCAGCTGTTCGTTCTTATCATTCTTCAATGTTTCATAGTCATCTTTCATGACAGCTGTATCACGCATAAGCAGATCATCCTGACGTTCCATAAAGCCTTCTTCTAGAGTGATCACGGGTGTATGGCTGTTTTCATGATAGATTTCAAGCGATGAAGCCATATGTTCAAAGTTTTTCTGATGTGTCTCTAAATTCTCTTTCGCCTGCTCTAACTGACCCTGGCTGGCATGCAGCTGTTCATTTTCCTTCTTGAAGTCACGCACGGCGATCAAATGACGTTCCTTTGGTTCTTTACCGGCAAAACGGCTTTCAATACGTCGTAATTGTGTATTCTTTCTATTTTCTAATGAACCGGTCGTACGTTCAGCTTCGTTGATGGACGTTTCTAATGACTTCAATGAGACTTCTAAAGCTTCACGGTCATTGGTCGCTTGACTGATTTTTTCAAGAGAATACGTCATATCCTGATAATCTTCAGCGGCTAAATGATAACGGCTTTCAAGTTCTTCCAAGTTCGTCTCTTCATTTTCTAAACGCTTTGCACGCTCATTAAGACGTTCTTGTAGGTCTTTACGTTTGGAAGATAAATGTTGATCTAAAGCTTTGAAGCGATCATACATTTCATCAAAGGTCATCATTACAGATTCATCAAATGCATGGTCTTCATAGCTCGCAAACACACTGGCTTCACGCTGTAAGTCATGCAGCGCTGTTTTGAGTTCAACCGCCTCCTCAGATAATGATTGTAATGTCTCCTGCACGTCTTCTAAGGCTTCTTCATCTTCTGAAAGGACACTTTCTAAACGTTCATTTTCTTTTGAATAGTCTTCTAAGCGTACGCGACGTTTCAAATAGTCACGATACGCATCCATCAAATCTTCCAAATCAGAACATTGACGCTGTAAGTCTTTATAAGCAAATTCTAAATTCACAAGTTCCTTTCGTAAGGATTCTAATGTTTCTTTGAGATGCGTGATCTTACGGCTCGTCTCACTGATCTCTTTTTGTAAAGCTGCTAATTTCTTCTGCGTCTCTTCCTGCTTTTTATAAGCGCGGCTCTCTTCTTTCTTTGAGAAAAGCTGACTACTGATCGTATGTTTCTGATCCTTCGCACGGTTTTCATCTTCACGAACATCATGAAGACGACGTTTCTTGTCACTGCGTTTACTTTCTAAAGAGCGCAATGCTTTTTCTAATTCTTCTTCAATTAATAAGCGATCATTAAATAACATGTAGAAGCTTGTCTCACCCATATGGTAGAGCAATCCTTCATGATGATCATCAAGATTTTTTAAACTTTCCTGTGAGACGATCGGAATTGGTTCATCACTGTAGATGGCTTCCTGTCCCTTCAAGGCTTCTTCTAATTTACGAATATCCTTATTGTAAAGAATGATCGCATAAGGAAGGAATGGATGGGCTTTGATCAAAGCTTCATTTTCTTCTTTGGTATGATTAGACTTTTTCAGCCATTCTCCACCATAGATATAAGGAATGTCCTTTGCGTCCATCAATTCTTTTAAGCCATCAGGAATGATCAAGTTATGACCAGATTCAAGCTTATTGATCTGACGATTCAGACCATCGATTTCAAGCATCAAGGCTTCTTCTTTTTCCATACAGGCATGTTCATGATCTTCTAACGTATTTAAGATCTTCTCGTTTTCATAAACATCGTCACTTTCCATTCCTAAGTAGCGTAAGATCGTCAAACGTTCTTCTTTTTCCTGCTTCAATTTTTCAATCAATTTATTGACTTCATTATCTTTGACATGAAGATCGACGAGCTCTTTTTGAGCGTCCTGATTCTTCTTCTCTAAGCGGGTGATCTGTACCTGCGTCTTAGCTGTTTCATCCTGGATGTCAAAACGTTTTGTTTCATTATCTTTAAGACTCTTTTTGACCTGATCCTGCGTGCTTTCTAACAGCCCCTCCTCATAGGTTCCTGATAAGCGACGTTTAAGAGAGGCCTGATAGTTACGATTATACTTATCTTCTAAACCATCATATTCTTTCTGTTTCGTCTCTAAGGATGTGATCTGCTTTTCCTGCTGGCGGATCGTCTTACGCACCTGCGCAAGATTACGTTCTAATGTTTTCTTCTGCTCATTCTGTGCTCTTGTCGCTTCTTTATTTTCTAAGACTTCCTCTTTCGTCTCACTGATCTGATCCTGATAATAGTCTTTTAAGCGGGAGCCTAATGCATCGTGTTCTTTCTCTAATGGGGCCTGATCTTTTTTCGCATATTCACTTTCATGAACCGCTTCTAAGTAGTCATGATTGGCATCCTCCACACGTAAGGCTGCCTTGGCACATTCTAATAAGCGGATCGTGCGTTTTAAGGATTCACTCTTTTCTTCCTGCTTCTCTTTTTCGGCCTTTAAAGACTGCAGTTCTTCATACTTTTGAAGATAATCATCATTGGCTAAATAATACTTATAAGACATTTCTTCATAAGCAAGATCATCGATCTGATTCACGATTTCTTCAATGGCCTGAGCATTTTCTGATAGCTCCTTTTTTAAGGCTTCTAAACGTTGATCTACTGCTTTTTTTACCGCTAAGAGTGATCCTAACTGCTGATCACAGCGGTTACTTTTTTCAATATAGTCATCGACATGACTCTGGATCTCTGCTAAGTCCGTAGTAAATAAAGCCGCCTTCTTATTATTTTCAATCTTGGCTGCATTTTCATAGCACTGAGCGACATAAGATTCACACATATCCTGGAATTCACTCATATATGAATGATCTGAGTTCAGCTTTTCTTCGACCGTTGGTAACAGGACCTTCTTTAAAAGTTCCTGTGATGAAGTGCAGGAAGAGAACATTCTCGTGACACCTGATTCATCTTCATTGATCTTATGGATGATCGTCTCCCATTCTTTTGGTGGGATCTTATTTTCATCTAAAGCATCGAAATACTTACGAGCCTGGAAGTTTTCATTCATATCAAAGACGCTCATCTTATGGTTCTTACGATAACGTAATAACAAGTCTTTTCCTTTGGAATACGTCACCGGCTGTTTTTCCCCTTTTGAGGTCATCTCAATAATTGGCAGATGACGTAAGTCATAAGGGACATCCTCATCATACTCGGCGATAAAGTTGAGCATCTGTAAGTCTTTCTGATCTAATTTATTATTTGGACGATAGACCATTGTCCCTGTTAAGACTTTCCCCATGTTATGATCTTTCAGCCATTCGACCATGATGAAAGACGGACGATGGCCACTTAAGAAGAAGTCACCAAAAGGACGATCCTTGCCACCTTGATTCACATTACGATAACGCTTATGGACAAACAAAGCTGTGATCAGCTGAATCAAAGTTGACTTTCCGCCGCCATTGGTCAGGTTAATTAAGGTATTAGCTCCCTGACAGTCGATGATCAGATCATCGATATGGTTAAAATTATGGTTATAATGCAGATTCACGATACGAATCGTATTGATCTTACTCATCGCTTTCTTCTCCTTCCGTGTTGAGTGCTTCAAACATCTTATTGACACGATCATAATGGGCTTTATTCAATAAATTAGAATCCATAAAAGCTGTTAATCTTGGCAGGATCTTGATCATATGATCTTCTTTAATATAATCAACTAAGCCCTGGGAATCTAAGAAACGTAAGATACGGTTGATAAAGCCTTCTTTTGTGCCACTGCCTTTGACTGTTCCTTCACTCGCCGATAAGGCATTGTAGGTCTGATGCATCGCATGAAAGCCAATCCCCATTTCTTCTTCCTGTTCGATCGTATAGGCGGCCATCCCTTCGGATAAATACTTTTCAACCATCTCTTCTAGTAATTCTTCTTTCATGAATTGACGATTGCAGCTCGTTTCACCCTGGCTGTCATAACATTCCACTAAAAAGACTAAGATGATAAAGTTGGCTAAGTTAAAGAGTTCAGGAGTCGCCTTAGATGTGACAAGCTTGCCACGTAAGTCTGAGTTCGTATAACCAAAGGTCGTATTGTCTAAGTCAGGAATGAGATAGATGACATGACCATATAAGGCGATCTCAAAGTTAGCCGATTTGCCTAATGTCTTGACGGCTTTTTGAATGTGATCATTTTCAATATAAGCATGATACATTTCCGGATCATCCTTACTTTCTAATTCTCGATATTTTAATAGATAGGCATAAATATCACTGGCCATCTGAAATTCTTCTGGATTCATGAGGGACTCCTTTCATAGTAATGACGACATCGGTCGTCGTAATTTTCTTATGTTCAAAGATAAAGGACACTTCCTGTGGTAATGTCTTCACTTCAATAGCATGGACTTCTCGCCAGCCTTCTTCCTGGATGATCTCAAGGCTCATACGGTTGAGCTCATAGACCATCGCTTCTTCTTCGATCATCTGTGATTCATGACGCATCGCATCCACATTGATGAGATCCGCTTTTAAAAGACTGACTAAAACGCCTTTAAATGTTTCTAGATCTGGCATCAGATCATGCATTAAAGAAGGAATTGGTTCAAGATCTTCCTTCAACTTGGAAAGCGTAGCGGTCTGATGATCATGGACGTAATCTAAAATCACTTTGAGGCTATCATGATATCGATGTAACATCTCTTCTCTCTTACGCTTTTCTTCTTCATAGATCTCTTCCTGATCCATCTCTTCAAAGACATCGGCACTAAAGTCATCTTCACGTCCTCGTACGACCTGTTTTTCAAAGACTTTATTGACGTTGTAGATCTTCTCCGGCGTCTTAAAGAATAAGGGCTGTAAAAACATTGAGAAGTTTTCTAAGGCCTGCGGCTGTTTGATGAAACGTTCATAAAGATCACTCTTAATGTTAAAACGTTTCACTGGCGCTTCAACAAACTGATTTTCTACGGCATCAATGTAAAGCTTATAATAAGATAAATGTTCTTTTAAGATATCCTGAATCGTGCCTAATTCCTTATCTAAGATACGTTCAATTTCATTTAAGGCATGCATCTTCGAGTCCATCTCATCATAATCATCTACTTCATTGTCATAGAAATGGTTGATCTTATCACGGATCTTTTCGCGATGGACACCTAACTGCTTCTGAGCATTTTTCATGATGTCATGATTCTCGGTAATCAGCTGTTCATACTCTTCGACGGAATAACCAGAAACATTTCGCTTAATTCGTAATTTGGCCGTCTCGATCTTATCTCTTAAAGCTAAGAGCTGCGCAAAGATATCTCTGACGGTGATCAACGCCTTATCATAATCCTGGTTATTGATCTGTTCTCTTAAGATCATTTCGGAGATTGGAATCTTTAAATTATCTTCCACTTCCATCGTCCCAAGCACTAAGTTGTAACCTTCATAGGTTAATTTATAGGTCACTTTACGTCCATTTTCTGTTTCTCTGGCTTCATTGGAAATATAGGAAATTGGAATCTCACGATCTTCATCGGTCTCAAAATTATGACCAACAAAGTTCATGACTTTTCCTTCATTTGATAACACGGTATTTAAGATGAAATCACTAAAGACACGGGCATCTTCAATTAAGATCTCTTTATGAAAAGACTGGGTGATGATCTTTTCGACAAAGAAGCTCACATCATCAAGCGTGCAGGACGTATCAGATAAATTGTTTTCCATGATGAACAGTAAGACCGCAAAGACAAGATTGATGCGTTCGTCATAATCATCAAAGCCATACATGGTCCATCGATTCTTAAGAATAATATTTGTTAAAAGTTTACTGTAGAGCCCCACCGTACGCATACGACGGGGAAACTGTTTTAAAAAATCTTCCTGCATAGACTCTCCTAATAATCACTGATCGTTAGATATTCCTGCGGAACATAACGACCACTCTCTAAAATCATTTTCATTCGTTTTTGATCCTCTTCATTAAAGTAAGAGAAGAATGAATCACTAATATTTTTGTTCTGCTTCTCTTTACTAAAAGGCAGATCTTCAAGCGCACACCTGATTAAAGCCTGATAAGCTTTGACAAAAGGCTGCACGGGACGATCAAACATCTTGATAAAGTCCTCGTAAATATGAATGCCTTCATAATCAAGATCACCATAATAATAGATCGTATTATGTTCATCACGCATATACGGTTCACTCGAGACATCAAAGTCAGAAAGCTGTGAAATGACACGTTTCCCTGCCCCATAGATCAGTGTCTTAATATCTTCGCCAAATAGAGTCGTATGTCCCTTTAACAAATGTTCACGCATCCCACAAAAAGGATCCTTATTTTCAATGATCAGCATCTTCTGTGGTGTTGAACGATCAACACTGTAATAGGCAAATGGCTCGGCCGTCTTGACCATATTCAAGCTTTCTATGGATACACCACAATGGGTCAGCACTCTCATCCCTGCTCCGCTCTTCAAATACTTCTCCCGATGGAAGATTTGAAAGCTGCGTTCATTATAAGAGACTGGGGTCTTTAATAAGTCACGTTTATTCTTAATGAAGGCATTGAGCATCAAGGCATCTTCACGTTCTTTTCCATAAATATCTAAGTGATCAAAGTAATAAGACACATGAAGGTAAATACTATAAGCCGTCTGTAACTCTTCAATATAAGGTGTGTAGTCCACATCTGGTAAGATCTTCCAATATCTCAGTGGCAAGGCGGGATTCTTGCCATTGTTTTGTTTACTTTTCATCGGAACGATCTCACCAGATTCAATCAAGGAAAGCATATAGTCATATTGTTCTATATAAGGTTTATTTTTCACCGGTTTTAACAATCTGTCCAGATCAACTTTCTTCTTTGGCATCAATATCCTTCCTTTCCAACTCATTTCTTATACACAGTATACAATGATTCTTTCTTTCATGTTTTTGAATTTAAGTTTTGAAATCCTTTATTTTGGTGTTTGAATTCATTAACGCATTTTTTGATAAAGTTTGCAAGCGGATACGACAAAAAAAGCATCAGAATGAACTGATGCTTACTTTTCCTTACTATAATAGCCAAAGAAATCAAAGAAATGAGAAATAAAGAATGTGCCTTGTTCCTGTAGAAGACCAATGACGACGATGGCACAGATCACGAGTCCTAAAATCAAAGCAATGATCAAAGACCAGCGATAGCTCGTTGCCTGACTCGCATAAGAGGATAAACCAGAAACGGCGGATACAAGACTCATCATCAAACTTTCCGAACGCATGGACATAATACTTGTCACAAGTGGTTTCAGATCTTTTAAGATAAAGAGATCCAGACCCGTTCCCGCAAAGAGGGCAAGATCTAATAACTCACTGCGATATTTGTAAAAACGATAAATCGTGATGACGATCAGAACCAGCCCGACGATCATGATCGCATAATATAAGAAACAAAAGAAACTGATCAGTGATGTCAGTGAAGAATAGCTATTCATATTTGACTCATACATAGAACTTGAGGTCAAGTTAGATAGCTGACTTCTTAATACCAATGTTAAAATCAAACCAAGAACATACAAAGCACCAAAGACGATACCGACGATTCGGACGGCCTTCACCGTGCTGATCGTTTCTAAAAAGTTGCGATGGACTTTTGGAACATTGACTTCTTTACGATTTTGTGGATCCATTGGGGCTTCATAAGCCACAGGAGCTGATGGCATCTCCTTGGCCACTTGGGATTCTGACGTGCTTTCATTGGATGTGCTCGTGCTTTCTGAAAGCACACTTTCTGATGTGCTTGATTCAAATGTACTTTCAATCGTTGATTCAGAAGTGGAGACTTCACTTTCCTCCTGCATTAAGGATTCACTTTCACGATCCATTTCGCTTGCTTCTTGAGAGACATCTTCAGAAAAACTTTCAACACGTTCTTCTAAAGGGACGATCTTTTTCCCACACTGTGTGCAGAATAAGGCCCCTTCAGGTAAAGGATGTCCGCAATATTGACAATATCTCATAGAATACCTTCCTTTCTATTTTCTTTTCTATTATATCATATGCTTATTAAAAAAATAAAAAAGGAGAAACAAATCACACGAACATTCTACATCTCTCACATATTGTTTCCTGTAAGCAAAAGAAAAGAATGTCCAAAAACTGAACATTCTAT
>ONFH01000267.1 GCA_900317015.1 uncultured Erysipelotrichaceae bacterium
AAGCGACCGTTGTCGTCTTACGCTACATGGCGTGGCAGAGATACCACTTCCATTGGGCGAAGCACAATGGGAGTGGAGAATTCATGTGATCAGTGGAGGATCATTACAAAAGACAAGAAGGCAGATGTTGTCGTCATTGATATGCCCATCTTAGATACCAGAAGAGAGAAGAATCTATTAGGGACATTTATTAGTGATCTCATATTAACACTCCTTAGTTATTGTGCTGCAAATGAGTTTAATATGATCCATCAGAGTCAAGCCGAAGGGATCGCCGCAGCCAAGGCAAGAGGTGTCAGAATGGGGAGACCACCTCGGCCATTACCAGAGAACTTTGATGAAGTTTACAACGAATGGAAGACACGAAATATTAGCACGGTTCAAGCTGCAAGAAAGTGTGATATGCCACTCTCGACTTTTAAATATCGTGCAAATAGATATCAGGATGATGAGAAATGATGAATTTGTGACTGAAAGGATTTCAATCTTCATAGCTTAGTATTTTAAAAAATCTATAAAAAATAGTGATCAAGAATTTGTCGTATTATAAAGACTTTTGTTTCATAAAAGTCGTGATTTGAAGAAAAAACAGCATGATTTTTAAGATGATCTAGTGAAACTTAAATAAAACAAAAAAAGAAAAAAGAAATCGTTTACAGGCTTAAATTGCAAGTGTACAAATGGAAAATAATTGTTATAATAAGCGTGTATTTTAGGAAAAGGGGAGTTACATGAAAGAATTAGTAAATTTAAAGAAGATTCTTGTAGCTGGCGCTTTTGTAATGGGTGCTGCTTCAGTTATGTCTACAGCTATGGTCAATAGCGTACATGCCGAAGGCGATACAGCTGACCAGACTCAGACAATGCCAACGAATGCTTGGGGCGATGAAAATGGTGCCAAAGTGTATTATGGTGCTGATGGTCAGAAAGTAACAGGTTTAAAGAAAATTGATTCTGCAACTTATTACTTTGATGCAAATGGTCATATGGCGACTGGCTTCATGAAAGCAAATGGTCACACATACTACTTTGGAGCTGATGGGAAAGCTGTCACAGGATTTGCAGATGTTCAGGGCAAGAGTTATTATTTCAATGAACATGGCTGGATGCAGACAGGTTTAGTGAAAGTGAATGGAAAATCATATTACTTCACAAACTCTGGCGCTGCTATTAAAGCTGGCTGGGTCAAATGTGATGATGGTAAGAAACGTTATGGTTTAGGTAACGGACGTTTTGCCACTGGTGCTAAGAAGATCGGCAAGACATACTATGGCTTTAAGACAAATGGTACGTTAGATACGAAAGGCTTTAAGAAATATGGTAAATATAATTACTATGTCACTAAGAACGGAAAGCTTGCAAAAGGATGGCAGGCAATCGGTAACTATGCTTACTATTTCTCTAAAACAAATGCAAGACGTGCTTATAACACTAAGATCAAATATTTAAAGATCGGTAAATCAGGACGTTTAGGAAAAGCTTATGCTCAGGCTATTCGTGTTATGAATAAAAATGGCTGGAACTTAAGAGCAGCTTATCGTTATGCAGCTGGTTTAAGATATGCCAACCGTTCATTACGTAGAAGTACACCAGAAGCTTATGCAACAATTGGTTTCACAAATCATTCAGGTAACTGCTTCGTCATGGCTTCCACATTCTATATCCAAGCAAAGTTACTTGGTTACAATGTTCATCAGATTTCAGGCCATGTTGGTCATAATGCAGCTCCTCATTCATGGTGCTACATTGTTATGAATGGTAGAAAATGGTTATATGATCCAAACTTTACAAATGAACATGGTCGTATGGCTTTCCACTTCATCGAAGGTACTGGTGGAACTTGGAGATATGTCGGCGGACGTAGATTATTAGGATAATTTGGAGGAAGAAAAGATGACAAAATTATTAACAAAGTTAGTATTAGCACTTGTTTTAACTTTTGGTGTTGCCGGTGGTGCTGCTTTAACAGAAGCAACTTCATCTACAACTCCAGTGACTGAAGTCAGTGCAAAGGCTAAAAAGAAATCAAAGAAGAAAAAGAAAACGACAAAGAAGAAAGCTAAGAAAGTTGCTAAGAAAAAGAAGACGACTAAGAAGAAATCAACTTCTAAGTCTAAAGGCTGCTTCTCTGAATCAAGCAAAGATTTCTATTAATACACATACAAAGACAGCTTCGGCTGTCTTTTCGTTTACAGAAAAATGATTTTTTGTGATCATGCCTGTGTGCGTATATCGTGGCGGGAGTTAACACAAATACAGGTGCAGCCGTATGTTATAATATTTATACCCCCCTATAAAGAAGGTTAAAAAGACGGAATATAATGGTGATAGAATGGAAAGAGAAAGGAAGGGTACATGAAAGCCTAGAAAAGAATTATGACAGAGGTTTTGATTGAGATCT